>JBNLFT010000007.1:24915-34973 GCA_050305675.1 Methylococcaceae bacterium | reverse complement strand
GACATCCAGATCCCAAGCTACAATATCGATCCGGTGCAAGTAGCCGAAGCGGTTTCGCCTAAAACCAAGGCGATCATGCTTGCCCACACCTTGGGGAACCCGTTCGACCTCGAAGTTATCACCGACCTGGCGCAAAAACACGGCTTGTGGCTCGTTGAAGACTGTTGCGATGCGCTGGGCTCGACCTATAAAGGGCGGCATGTCGGAAGCTTCGGCGATATCGCGACCTGCAGCTTTTATCCGGCGCACCAGATAACGATGGGGGAGGGCGGAATCGTTTTTACCCGGGACCGTAAACTGAACAAGATCATCGAAAGTGTCAGGGATTGGGGTCGTGACTGTTATTGCGCGCCCGGCCACGACGATACGTGCGGACGGCGCTACGGCTGGCGGCTGGGCGATCTGCCGTTCGGTTACGATCACAAATACACCTATTCGCATTTGGGTTACAACCTGAAAATTACCGACATGCAGGCCGCTTGCGCGTTGGCCCAACTCGACCGACTGCCGCGATTCATCGCCGCGCGAAAACGAAATTTCGACCATCTGCAACGGCGGTTCAAGGCCTTGGAGGAGTTTTTCATCCTGCCGAAGGCGGGTTCCGGCAGCTCGCCTTCGTGGTTTGGTTTCCCCCTGACTATTCGTCAACCGTCGGCGTTTTCCCGAGTGGACTTGTTGACGTTTCTGGCTCGAAACAAGATAGGCAACCGTTTGCTTTTTGCCGGCAATTTGCTTCGACAACCCTACATGGCGGGGCGGTATTACCGGGTCAGCGGGGCATTGGACAACACCGACCGGGTCATGAACGACAGTTTTTGGCTGGGCTTGTACCCGGGATTGAGCGAGGACATGTTGGATTATACCTGCGATCGTTTAAACGACTTCGTCAAGAGCATGTGAAAAGACGGCTATGAGCGTTTGTTCGTTATTCAAGGTCAATCAGTCGAGTATCCCGGGCTGTGTCGAATTGTTGCCGAACCGCTTCGAGGATCAGCGGGGAGCGTTGCTAAAAACGTTCCATGAACCGAGTTTTGCAGAGCTGGGGCTGGCGACGACATACGCCGAGGAATTCTATTCGGTCTCCGCGTTGGGCGTTATTCGGGGGCTGCATTTTCAACATCCTCCGCAGGACCAGGTGAAACTGGTTTACTGTGTCTACGGCAGAGTGCAGGATGCGGTGGTCGACCTGAGGCGCGGTTCGCCGACCTACGGGCATTACCAGGTGTTCGAAATTTCGGCCGAGGCAGGCAACATGCTTTACATTCCCAGCGGGCTGGCCCACGGCTTTTGTACGCTAAGCGAGCAGGCGACGATGATGTACAAGGTTTCCAAGATCTATTCTCCCGAATGCGATGCCGGCATACGCTGGGATTCGCTCGATATTCCGTGGGCGACCGAGCGTCCGATTTTGTCCGGGCGCGATCAAAATCATCCGCCGTTTCGAGATTACCGGTCTCCGTTTGTTTATCGTCCGGCATGAAAATACTGGTTACCGGCGCGACGGGTTTTCTAGGCTCCCATTTAGTTCCCTATCTGCTGGCGCAAGACCATCAGGTCGCCTGCCTATCGAGGCAAACTTCGAGCCCGTTCGAAGGCTTGGACAACTGCCGTACCTGGACGGTCGACGAAAACGGTGCCGGGTTCCGGGAGGCTTGTTGCGAATTCAGGCCCGACGTGGTCGTTCATCTGACCGCGCACTATGTTTCCGAACACCGCTATGAAGATGTCGGGGCATTGCTCAGATCGAATGTCGAATTCGGCGCCTATTTGCTCGATGCGATGGGCGAGGCGAAGTGCGACGCCCTGGTGTACGCCGGTACCTCATGGCAACATTACCGGAACGAGGAATACTGCCCGGTAAATCTGTATGCGGCGACTAAACAGGCTTTCTCGACCTTGGCCGAGTATTACCTGAATTCGAAGGGGTTGCGCCTGTTGGAACTGCATCTTTACGACAGCTACGGCGAAGGCGACCCGAGACTGAAATTGGTAAATCTATTAAAGTTATATGCAGAGTCGAACGATACATTGGATATGTCCGGCGGTGAGCAGCGTATCCATCTGGTCCATGTCGACGATCTTTGCAAAGGCTTCGCGCTTGCCTGCACCAGGGTGTCCGAGCTGGCGATGGGAGAACGCAGGATTTATCGTCTGCCGTCCGCCGGCGCGGTGTCGATTAAGGAATTGGTCGATTCGTTCAATGCGCTGAATCCGGATAAGCCGGTGCGGGTACGTTGGGGCGCGCGCTCGTACCGCGAGCGGGAGGTTTTCCAGCCGTGGGAGGGAGCCGAATGTCTGCCGGGATGGCGGCCGGCAATCGAGCTGGCGGACGGCTTGAGACGCTTGCGGCAAGCGGCGACAAACAGTGTAGACTGAGGACTCGATGTGAATAGGCGATATGTGCGCAGCAACGGATTGATTTTCGATTTGGGGATGAATAATGGCGATGATACCGCCTATTATCTGAAGAAGGCCGCCCGGGTAGTGGCGGTCGAAGCAAACCCCGGGTTGGCGAGCGAGGCGAGGGCGAGATTCGACGGTGAAATCAGGTCGGGCCGGTTGTCTATCCATCAGTTGGCGATATGGAGCGATTACGGCCGGGCTCCGTTCCATATCAGCAGAGAGAACTCCCATTGGAGCAGTCTGGAGTCTCGATGGGCGGATCGCAATGGAGGCGGGACGGAGGTTGTTCAAGTCGAATGCGTTCCTCTCGCTCATTTGTTTGCCCTGCACGGTGTTCCCTATTTCTTGAAGATCGATGTCGAGGGCGTGGACGAAAGCGTAATCGATCAGCTTCAGCCGCTGCCCTATATTCCCGCTTATATCAGCATGGAGGATTGTCGTTTCGGTTTCCGATATGTCGAAAAATTGACGGCATTGGGCTACGACGGTTTTAAGTTGTCCAATCAATCCGTGGTCGCCGAGTTGGCTGACGAGGCGGTAAACCATCGGTTTCCGGCCGCTAGTTCGGGTCCGCTGGGGGAGCAAGTGGCGGGGGGGTGGCACGAGCCGGCATCGTTCTTGCAGGTCTACGAGCAGCAGGTTCGCAGCCGCGATAACGAGCGCCGATCACCGCCCGGAGTATGGTGGGATATCCATGCTCGTTGCGGTTCTCCCGATAAACTGATTTGACCGGAAAACCCAATAAGACGATGAAGGCAACCATCAAACCCCGAATCAATCTCGAAGATCGCACAGCGCTGCAAGACGTCATTCCGCTGAGCACGCCGTTCGTTCTTTTCGTCGATCCGGTCAACACCTGTAATTTTCAATGCACATTCTGTCCGACCGGCGACCGGGAGTTGATCAAGTCCACCGGACGTTGGCAGGGACGTCTGGATTTCGATGTCTATAAGAAGGTCATCGACGACCTCGGAGAATTCGACAATCCGTTAAAGGTGCTGCGCTTGTACAAGGAAGGCGAGCCTCTCTTGCATACCCGTTTCGCCGACATGGTCGGTTACGCCAAGGCCAGCGGCCACGTGCAATATATCGATACGACGACCAACGGTTATTTGCTTACCCCCGACAAGGTCGGGCCGATTCTGGATGCCGGCATCGACCGGATCAATATCTCGGTCGACGGCATGTCCGCCGCACAGTTTTGGGAATTCACCAGGACCCGAGTGGATTTCGAGCGTTTCGTCGACAATATGCGGCGCTTGTACGAGCGCAAAGGCGATTGCGAGATTTGCATCAAGATTCCCGGCGACATATTGAGCGACGGCGACCGGCAACAATTTTTCGACATCTTCGGCGAAATCGCCGATCGCGTTTTCATCGAAAATTTCGCTCCCTGCTGGCCGACCTTCGACGTCGAGGAACGCACCGGAATCCAGATAACCGAAGGGATATACGGCAACGCGATCGGCGAGGTGGCGGTGTGCCCCTATATTTTTTACTCGATGGCCGTGAATACCGACGGCACGGTCAGCTTGTGTTTTCTGGACTGGGCGCGCAAGCTGGTGGTCGGCGATACACGCACCGAGACCCTAAAAGCCATTTGGAACGGCGAAGCGATGCAGCGCCATCGTATCGCGCATCTTCGGGGGCGCCGCAAGGATCATTCGACCTGTGCCGATTGCGGTCAATTGAGCCATTGCCTGCCCGACAATATAGACGCTTACGCAGCGTCGTTGTTGGAACGCATCGAACCGGCGACCGCCGACGCGATGCGTTGACGAGGAGGGGCAACCGTGGCAACAGAGCGCATTTTGTTCATTATCCCCCCTTATTTCAACGTAGACGATTACCGCGCCGACAATCGTTCCGGCGTCTTGCCGCCGTTTACGATTCCCTATGGAATTCTATCGTTGCATGCCTACCTGGCGGATCGCTGTTCCGTTTCGCCCGAGATAGACATCCTCGATCTCAATCTGCCTTTGCGGCAGGCGGTGACCGAAGGCGACACCGATCGGATCTTGTCGCGTTTCGACGAGCTCGTTGCCGAGCGGGTACGCACGTTCCGACCGACGCTGGCGGGCATCTCCGCGCTATTCAACGTTTCCTTCCGATATTTACAAGACATCGCCCGGGTGATTCATGCGCAATCGCCGTCGACTTTGATCGTGGCGGGGGGCGGTTTGCCGTCGGCGGCGTTCAGAGAGGTGCTGGAGCTTTGTCCCGATATCGACGCCATATGCAAGGGGGAAGGTGAAATCCCTTTACGCGATTTGGTGGACGCCGGCGACAAGTCGGTCTTGCTGAACGAGCATCCTTCGTGGATTACCCGTGAAGGCGTTGCGGCAGGCAGGACACCGAGCCACACCTTTGTTCAGGATTTGGACGATATTCCGATGTTGGATTACGGAATCGTCGATCTCGACGATTACAATGCGCGTTCGATAGACAAGCGCTACAGCGACGAAAAAAAACGGGAGATGGCGATCCATACTTCGCGCGGCTGCCCGTTTCTGTGCGTGTTCTGCTCCAATCCGGCCTTGCATGGCCGGCAAGTGCGGGCGATGAGCGTGGAACGTGTCGCGGCCGAGGTACGGCGGATGAAAGAGCGTTGGGGACTGACGGTATTGCTCATCGAGGACGATCATTTTTTCTTTGACAAGGCTCGCGCCAAGGCGGTGCTGCGTGTCTTGGCGCAGCTGCAGGTGCGCATCGAGTTTCCGAACGGCGTGGCGGTGTATGCCATCGACGAAGAGATCGCCGAGCTTTTCAGCCGGGCCGGAGTGTCCACGGTGGCTCTGGCGGTGGAATCCGGGTCCGACTACGTGCTCAACAAAATCATCAAAAAGCCCTTGAAAATCGGCTTGGTCAAGGACAAGGTCGAAATGCTGCGCCGCCACGGCGTGCAAAGCCACGTATTTATCGTCTTGGGGCTGCCCGGCGAAATGCCGGAACACCGCCGGCAGACGCTCGATTTACTGCTGGATGTCGGATTCGATTGGGCTCATGTTTTTTGCGCCATCCCCATCTTCGGCAGTCGGTTGCACGAGATCTGCGTCGAGCAAGGCTATATCCGCGAGAGTAATTTTCTCGACCATGTAAACACCAAGTCGGTCATTCGGGCGCCGGGGGTCGATCCGGAGCAGATCGAGGATACCGCTTATCAAATGAACCTGAGCGTCAATTTCGTGCACAACTATAATCTGGCTTCGGGAAACTACGAGACCGCCATCAAGTATTTTCGGAATGTGGCGACCAAATATCCGGAGCATGCGTTCGCCCACCAGGCGTTGGCCAGGGCTTATGCCGGAGTCGGCGAACAGGATTTGGCAGCCCGGGCGACGCGTCGTTTCGAGCATATCGTCGCCAGCGATCCGTGGTGGCACGAGCAAGCCGTCAGGCACGGCCTTTTGGCGGATTACGAGGCCGGTCGCGGAGTTTCGAACGCCTTATGAAGGTGCTCCACATCACGGCCCACTTAGGCGGTGGCGTGGGAAAGGTGTTGTCTCGGCTGGTCGAGTTTTCGGCCAAGCGCCAAGACGGAGTGCAGCATACCGTCGCTATTCTGGAAGCCCCCGAAAAACTCCAGTTCGTCGACCATGTTCGGCGCCACGGCGGCCGCGTCGAGGTCGGCGCCGACCCTGAGCAATTGCGCCGTTACGCCGAATCGGCCGACATCGTGCAGTTGGAATGGTGGCATCATCCGGCATTGGCCGAACTGCTGGCGTGGGGAGAGCTGCCGGCGATGCGTTTGATTGTCTGGAGCCATGTCTCGGGTTTGCACGCGCCCGAGATTCCGTCTTCTTTTGCAAGGCTGCCGCACCGCTTTCTGTTGAGTTCTCCCTGTTCCTGGCAAAGTCCCGGTCTGGCCGCGCTCGACGAGTCGGATCGGCGACGGGTGGCCGTCGTATTCAGCTCGGGCGGTTTCGACGACATGCCGCCGGCCCCGGTGCGAAGCGGCCGCAGACCGCCGATAACCGGCTACGTCGGCACGTTGAACTATGCCAAGTTGCATCCAGACCTGTTGGATTACCTTGCTGCAGTCAAAAATCCGGCGTTCCGTTTACTAGTTTTCGGCGATTCCGACGCCGCCGGCCCCCTGCTCGCGGATGCGGAAGCCAGAGGTTTGGCGGGGCGATTGCAGCTCAAGGGCTATGTCGCCGATGTGGCGGCGGAACTGAGGACATTGGACATCTTCGCTTATTTGCTCAATCCGCTGCATTACGGCACGACCGAAAACGCGCTGTTGGAAGCGATGGCCATGGGCGTCGTGCCGGTGGTCATGAACAACCCGGCGGAAAGTTGCCTGGTCAAACATCAAGAAACGGGGTTAATCGTCGACGGCCCGCAAGGCTTTGCCGACGCGATCGAGCGCCTGAGCCGAGATCATGCCGAAAGGCATAGGATGTCGGTCAATGCCGCGCACGATGTTCGCAAACGATTCTCGATCGAAAGTACCGCCCATCAGTTAACCGACCATTACCGAGCCGTATTACAGGAGCCGAAAAGGCCGTTCGATTTCAAAGCGGTGTTCGGAACAACACCGGCCGATTGGTTTCTCGCCTGCCAGGGGAAAGAAAGCTGGCGCTTTTCCGGCCGGCCGGGCGCCCGGAAAATGGACCGCGGGCCGCATTATTTGTACGAAAAAACCAAGAGTTCGGTGTTTCATTATCACCACTTTTTCCCCGCTGACCGGCGCCTTGCATCATGGGCGGGGCGACTGGAGGCTTGGCGATGAACGAACTGCCGGTCCCGGATTTAAAGCAATCGCTGCAGATGCTGGCCGATCTAAAAAGTCGCGGGCGCAACACGAATCTTAGGCCTTGCCCGGTGGATCGGCCGCTGGTTTTATACGGTGCCGGCAACTTGGGGCGGATGGCGGCGGATTTGTTTGCCCGGCTGGATATCGACGTTGTCTACGCGGTAGATCGCCAACCACCGTCCGACCCGATAAACGGGCGAATTCCGGTCGTTGAGCCGGATAGCGCGCCGCTCGCCGATCGGCGTGATTTCATGATCGCGGTCTGTATTGTGACCACCCCGTACGAGCCTGTGCGAGATTTCTTGGAGTCGATGGGCTGGCGGCACATCTATCCGGTTTACGACCTGTTACAGGCTTACGCCGACCGTTTGCCGATGCGCAACGGCTGGTTCGCCGGCGTATTGACCGACGACGATTGGCGTAATATCGAATGCGTACTTCGTGGCTGGCGGGACGATTGCTCTCGGGCCGCCTATCTTCAGTTTCTGGCTTGGCGGCTGGCGCGCGCGGAATGGCGGTTTAGCGGCGCTCCGGTGTCGATCGGCGAGCGTTATTTTATCGAGCCGGTGACATCCGTATTGACCGACCGAGAATGTTTTCTAGACGCCGGGGCGTGGCACGGCGTGGTGAGCCAGCGATTCATCGACGAAACCGGCGGTTCGTTCCACCGCATCGCGGCGGTGGAGGCCGATCCTCGAAATGCCGAAAGATTGCGCGAGTGGAAATCGAAACTACCGGAAGCGCTGGCCACGAGAATCGACATTGTGGAAACCGCGCTGGCGGAAAAAAACGCCAGTCAGCCGTTCGCTGAAGGATTCGACATGGCGTCGCGTTTGCAGTCCGGTGCGCCGCACATCGTCCGAACCCATGCCCTGGACGAATTGGATATCCCGCTAACATTCGCCAAGTTTCATCTGGAAGGCGGGGAACTAAACGCGCTGAAAGGCGGCATACGGACGCTGCAACGGTACCGGCCGGTCGTCGCGGTCACCGTGTATCACAACAGCGACGGTCTGTGGCGCATACCGCTTTGGTTTCGGCACTGTTTAGCGGACTATCGGTTATTGTTCAGAATGCACGGATGGTGCGGCACCGGCGCGGTGCTTTACGCGTTGCCGAACGAACGTGTGGGCGGCAAGCCGTCAACGGCCCTGGCGGCCAACGAACCATGAGATCGGAATCCTCGAAACCCGATGGCGGAAACTGCAGCAGCTACAATTGTAATGAATGTTTGAGCGTCAACTTCACATACCGCTGAGATTTCGATGCCGGGAGATGTCCGGCGACAATCATAATTAGTAAGGTTATAGGTCATGTCCAACTCCAATCACGAATCCAGCTACGAGCGATGGCAAAAAGCGTTGCATACGGAAATCTCCTTTTGGAAATCCTGGTTGGAGACGAAGGGCCTGCAATGGCCGGATGACTATGCGGCGAGAATCGACCCGGATTCCGAGCTGAATCCGGATATCGGCAAATGGCACGGCGGCGGCCAGGCGCCGAGCGTATTGGACGTGGGTGCGGGGCCGATGACCATCCTCGGCAAGAAGTGGCACGGAAAACCGGTTGATCTTCAAGCCTGCGACGCCCTGGGCGATGAATACAATCGGCTGCCTTTTCCGGGCGGGTTGCCCCTGGTGCGCACCCGACGCTGTCATTCCGAAGAACTGACGTCCCACTACGCGCGCGACTCTTTCGATATCGTGCACGCTCAAAACACTCTCGATCACAGTTACGCTCCCGACAAGGCCATACTCGAAATGCTGAGCGTCGCCAAAGTCGGTGGGGTGGTCTATCTGTGCCATATCGCCAACGAAGCGGAAAAAGAAAATTACCACGGCCTGCATCAATGGAATTTCGAGATCAAGGACAATGTGTTATGGCTTTACAACAAGCAGAGAAAGGTCTCGGTTAACGAGCTAATAAAAGAGTTTGCGGAGGTCGCTTATCTGTCGCCCGATGCCAGCGATCCGTGCATTGCCGTTTTTAGAAAAACCAAGTCCTTCGAAAATCGCCGAGACGGTAAAATCATTTTGTCGATACTCGTCCCCTCGTACAGGGGGTATTTGGAGTCGATCGCAATGTTCAGCAAGCTCGCCGGCATTCGTCACAATGCGATCGAAGTTCTGGTGGCCGATAATTCCGGCGACGAACATAAATGGCGGGAATTAACGAATATTTCACTCCAGGCCGATAATTTTCATATCCTGCAAAACGAACGGGGGCTGATAGCGCGCGACAACTATTGGTCGATCCTGCAATCGGCGAAAGGTAAGTTCATCTTTGTTTGTGCCGACGACGACTATATCGATATCGGGTTTTTCTTAGACGCCGTTGAACGCTTGAAAACAGCGGCAGACAACGTTTGCATCACGCCACCGATCTATCAATACCAAGGCAACGGCCGGGTCGAAAAAGCGCCGCGGGTTGCGCAATCCGAAGGCGACGATTGGACGCGCAAAATCGTTCGCCACATCGATGCGAAAGTGATTCCGACCATGACCTATTCCATAGTCCCGAAAAAACTGGTCTTGCTGTTTTTTTCGGAGTATATGAACAAACATCCGTTGCTCGCCACGTTCATGGACTGGCAATTCGAATATTTCGTCAGAGCCTGGTGCCGCTGCGCCAACAGCGAAAGCGGGCTTTATTTGTACGACTATCAGAAGTGGATGAACGTCGGGTCGGCGATCGACGCCGATGCAAAACAATACGCTTCCTCGGGCTTGCCGGAATGGTTTGTGGTTTTTCACCGGTTGTTTTGGGCGGTGGACAGTTGCAGTTTTATCGACAGCGCCTATTTCCCCGAAGACGCCAGCGGCCGGAAAACGGTTATCGAGGCCTTGATCGCCCGCAACATGAGCGTGTTCGTCGACGAACTCACCGGGACCAAGCA
>JBNLFT010000007.1:16424-24816 GCA_050305675.1 Methylococcaceae bacterium | reverse complement strand
AGCCTGGAAAAGGAAAAACACGATAACTATCTGCCTTATTGCTCGCTGTACCGCAAGGAGGTATTCGAGTCTGTCGGAGGCTACGACACGAATTTCAATTCCTATGAAGACTGGAATTTCTGGATATCGGCGATGGAGAGGGGCTGGCAAGGGAAGCTGGTTCCGGAACCGCTGTTTCTTTATCGCAAGAGCGATTCGAGCATGTTGGTCGATGCCAATAAACGTCGCGAGCAACTGGTGGCGCAGATCGTTCTGGCCCACCCGGCGCTTTACGAGCAGGAGCGCAGGCTTTGGGCGAGCCGACTGTTGGGCGACCAGGCCGATGCTTCTTGCTCGTCGCTGGTAAGTGATGAGCAAGCCTCGTCGACGGTGGCCGCCGCCGGCGGACGGAAAAAGATATTGATCGTCTGCAGTCACTTTTGGCCGTCTGTCGGCGGTTTGGAGTCAAGCATGGAGCAGCTTAGTCTGGCATTGCTTGGCCAGGGATACCCCGTAACCGTTCTGACGCAACAACATGCCGAACGGATCGGCAACGACTTTCACGGGGTCACGATCGTCAGCGAAGATCCGCCTCAATTTCCCCAGGCGATCGCCCGCACGGTGGCCTCCGAAATCTACGATTGCTGTATTCTGGTCCAGGATCCGCTGGGGCCGATTATATGGAGCGTGGAAAAACTGCTTCCGCTGCAATGCGGCAGGGTTATCATTCAGCCGATCATCAACGAGGACGGCTATTCCAAATGGATCGGCAATCAGGCTTTCCGGGAAAGGCTGGCTCAAATCCTGAAATCGTCGTCAACCGTGTTGACGATGACGCAATCCGGCGCCGACGTTCGCTTCATGCGCCAGTTGGAAATCGATTCGAGTTATATCCCGAATGCGGTCGCAGCTTGCGAACCGGCCGGCGATTTCCGAGCCAGATATTCGATCGCCAGCGACGCTTTTTTGATTCTGCACGTCGCCAATCTTTACCGGGTAAAGAATCACCTCGGCCTGATCGACGCGTTGGATAAGCTGCCCGAGAACTGGAAACTCGTCATGATCGGCCATCCGGCCGAGGCCGACTACGCGGCCGCTGTTTCCGAAAAGCTGGCGCTGCGGCCCGATATCTTGTTCATACCGGGCTTGGACAAGGAATGGATAGCGGCGGCGATGGAGGCGGCGGATGCCGTTGTGTTGGCATCTCTCGGCGAAGGCTCTCCGATCACCGTGTTGGAAGCGATGTCCCACAAGACGCCTTGGCTTGCGACCCCGACCTGCGGCGCCGTGCACGATCATGCCGGCGGCATTGTCTGCGAGTTGGCCGATTTCAAGACGGTCTTGGGCCGTTTATCGGCTTCTCCAATGCTTGGCCGCCGTTTGGGAGAAATAGGATCCCGGCATTGGACGCGTTGTTATTCCTGGCAGGCGATTACCCAAGGCTGGGTCGATTTGATCGAAACCGGTCGCTTGCAGCGGAGGTTCGATACCCCGCAATCGCTGCTCGGCGCAACCGACGAAACGCTTGCCGAATTGGATTTGGTTTCCCGGCGGCACGCGCTCGAGAACCCGGTCGTTCCGTTTTCTTGCGCAACGCCGTTGGTGTCGGTCGTGTTGCCGACGCTGAACAGGCTCCAGTTACTCCCCCATGCGATCAGGTCGTTACAGCAGCAAAGCTATCAAAATTGGGAAGCCGTCGTTGTTAACGACGGCGGGGCGCCGGTCGTTCTCGCCGGCGGTCTGGCCGATCCCCGCATTAAGTTAATGGAGCTGAATCGAAACTACGGGCAGTCGCAGGCACGAAACATCGGGCTCAAATTCGCCAAGGGGGAAGTGATTTGTTTTCTGGACGACGACGATGTGTTCAAACCGGATCATCTGGCAACGGTCGTTAAAGGATTGGAGTCCACTAATTTTGTTTATACGTTGGCCGAGTCCGTCGTTTACGACGACGATCATTCGGTGAGCAAAAGGGCGGTGGTCTATAACGATATCGAGTACAGCCGAGAGCGGCTCCTTGTTTCGAACTTCATACCGATCAATACCTGGGGGGTGCGTTCGGATTACTTGAAAGAAGTCGGTTTTTTCGATGAGTCTTTGCAGTGCCTCGAAGACTGGGAATTGCTGATTCGGCTCAGCAGCCGTTGTCGTTTTCTTCACATCCCGAAAGTTACGGTAGAGGTGCACGAAAGACAAGGCGCAACGAGCGTTACCAAGGCGCATGCCGAGAATTACTCGGAGGTGTTCGAGGACATCTATAACAAGCACGGCTGCTTGAATTCGACTGCGGTCAAGGACGCTCAAAACCGAATGCTGGCGACTTTATCGAAGGGGCGAACGGGTGGCCGCGCAAAAATTCGCTCGATTGCGGTGATCCTGCATTTGTCGGATGCCGAATTGTGGGATGAGCTTTGCGTTTCCCTCTCGGCGATAGCCAGAAAATTCGATCTCTATATCACGATCCCGGAAGGGATGAACGACAGCCTGATCGACGAAATTGTAAACAGGTTTCCGGAATCGCGGGTCTCTCAGGTCCGGAACAAGGGGCGGGATATCCTGCCGTTTTTGACGGTATACCGGGAAGTTCAATCGTCGGGTTACGACCTGGTGTTAAAACTGCACTGTAGTCCGATAATGCAATCGCAGGTCGACGGTTCGGCCGAGCACTGGCGAGGACGCGCGATGCGGTCCTTGGTGCAATGGCAAAAACGGGTAACCGATATCGTCGAGCTGTTCGAAGCCGATCCTAAGCTGGGGATATTCGCGCCATTCGGTTGTTTGTATCGCACTCGGTCTAGCGACGCTAATTTTCCGATCATTCAACGGCTCATTCCCGGCATCGATAAAGAGGCTTTCGACAAGAGCGGATTCGTGTTTCCGGCCGGGTCGATGTTTTGGTTCAGGCCGCAGGCGCTGGAGACTCTGTTAGCGTTGAATTTGACCGCCGAAGCTTTCGAAAACGAAGCAGGCCGGCTCGACGGGACGCTGGCTCATGCGGTCGAGCGCCTATTCGGCGTGCTGTGTCGATCTTCCGGTTATACGATCGCCGACCGCTTGCCGACGCTGGATGATATCGAGTACCAGGATTGGCTGGACAAAAAACGGGACCATGAGTTGGCCCGGGACGGCCTGTCCTTGGCGGAATGCCCCGAGTTCCAGCCGTCGATTCGCTGTTTCGTTTTTGTCGAGCAGGCCGATTTGACGGCTCTGGCCGATACCTTGGACAGCTTGGGCGGGCAAACCTATTCCAACTGGCATTTGACCGTGGTCAGTCCGCTGGCATGCCCGGACCCGTTGTTCGATGAAATGCCGCAGTTGGACTGGGTCACCCGGGAACAGTCATTAGATGTCGCAGCATTGTTGTCGCTTGCCGGGGGCCGGCAAGCGGAATGGGGGTGCTTTCTGGAAGCGGGGGATTATCTTGAGCCTCACGCGTTGTCGTGTTTTGTCGAGTACTCCCATCGCTATCCCGATTGGGAGGTCATCTATAGCGACGAAGATAGGGTGAGCCCGGAAGGTTTTTTTCACAGCCCCCGATTCAAACCGGATTTTAACCTCGATTTATTTTATGCGACCGATTACATCGGGGGCCTGGCCCTATTCAGGACGGCTCTGCTGGAGCGCTGCGGTACAAGCGAATTTCCGAACGTTTTCGTATCCTGGGAAACGGTCTTGCGGAGCGGCGATCCGGGTAACGGGGCTGCGATCGGTCACATCCCGAATATCCTCCTGCATCGCCGGGAGGACGCGGATCGGGCGAGACTGCGCGCCGGCGAGCGCAGAAAAAGCAGATTGTCCGCTTATTTCCGGGAACAGGGCGAAGCAATCGAGATTGCCGACGGTATGTTGCCGGGGACCTTGTATTTGCAGCGTCCGCTCGCGTCGAGCCCGCTGGTATCGATCGTCGTCCCGACCAAGAACCGCTTGGATCTGATCCGACCGTGCGTCGAGAGTATTCTGGAAAAAACCGGTTATCCGCATTACGAGATCCTGATTGTGGACAACCAAAGCGACGATCCCGCTACCCTGGCCTATCTGGCCGAAGTATCCGCTCGGGAGCCGAGAGTTCGTCTGTTGTCTTACGACCGGCCCTATAATTTCTCGGCCATCAACAATGCCGCCGCCGAGCAGGCGCAAGGCGACTATCTGCTGTTATTGAACAACGATACCGTCATTATTCAGGAGGAGTGGTTAAGCCGCCTGCTGGCGGAAGGTTTGCGAAGCGACGTGGGAATCGTCGGCCCGCGTTTGATCTTCCCCAACAAGCAAGTCCAGCATGCGGGCGTGGTATTGGGGCTTGGCCAATTCGGCGTTGCCGACCATCCGTTTATCGGTGCGGCAATGGATACGCCCGGTTACATGGGGCGGCTGCAATCGATTCAGGATTACTCGGCGGTTACCGCCGCCTGTCTGTTGATCGAAAAGGAGTTATACAAGCAGGTCGGAGGATTGGACGCGGAAAATTTCAAGGTCCTATTCAACGATGTCGACTTGTGTCTGAAAGTCAGAGAACTCGGTTACAAAATCGTCTGGACTCCGTTTTCCACCGTTGTCCACCACGGTTCGAGCTCGCTGAAAAAAGAAAAGCCAAGCAACGAGCAAAAAGAAAGGAGCCGAGCGGAAGCCGATCATATGTTGGAGAAATGGCTGCCGCAGCTGGCACAGGACCCGGCGTTTAATCGAAACATCAGTTTAAAGCACTTCGACGTCCAGATTGAGACCAAGACCGATGTGACGTGGAACGTCGATTTTCGTGACAAACCCCGTATTTACGCGTTTCCCGGAAACGATTCGGGGGTCGGCGAATACCGCGTGCGGTCGCCGCTGCGGGCGTTGACCAAAGCGGCGATGGTGCAAAGCAGTCTGTTGCCCAATCATGCGGAGGCGATTATCCCCGACGTGGTCGAAGTCGAACGCGCGAAGCCGGACGTGTTGTTTTTGCAGAACGCCTTTGTCGATTATTTTATCGATGCATGGGGTAAGTATCGGCGGTTCAACGACGTATTCATGGTCTACGGGCAGGACGATTTGTTGTACTCGTTGCCGAGTAAACATCCGAAACAAGGCCAGTGGCCCAAGGATTTGAAGCGCAGGTTGAGAAAAATGATGCAACTGTCGGACCGGGTCATCGTTGCCAACGAGGTATTGGCGCAAGAATTTACAAAATTTACCGACAATATCGTCGTGGTTCCCAATTATCTGGAAACCGAGCGCTGGCTGTCTCTGCGGCTGCCGGAAACATCCGAACGTGGCAGGCCGCGGGTCGGCTGGGCCGGCGGCATCGAGCACCGCGGGGACCTGGAATTCATCCTACCGGTGGTCGAGGCGCTGCACCGCGAGGTCGACTGGGTGTTCATGGGGATGTGCCCCGACGCGTTGCGGCCTTATATAAAGGAATTCCATCCTGGGGTCGTGTTCGATCTGTACCCGCAAAAATTGGCCGATCTGAATTTGGACTTGGCTATTGCGCCGCTGGAGCATAATAAGTTCAACGAGGCCAAAACCAATCTACGCTTGCTGGAGTACGGGATTCTGGGGTGGCCGATCGTCTGTACCGACATCCTTCCTTATCAAAACGCGCCGGTCACCCGCGTCGCCAACAATCCCGATCATTGGGTGCGGGCGATTAAGGACAAGCTTCAGGAGCCGGAACTGCTTCGGCAAGAAGGGCAAGCGCTGCGGCAATGGGTGGTCGCCAACTACATTTTGGAAGATCACTTGCGGCAATGGTACGGCGCATTATTGCCGTAATTCCGGAGCAAGCGGTGTCGGATTATTGACTGTGTCTTCGTTAGGATTTTATTTGTTTTAATAATCAATAGGTTATTGTATTAAATTCTTGTGGCATAACGTTTGCTTGGTCGGTGTGAAAAGAAAATAATCCAAGCCAAGGGGATAAATCATGCCACAAGTAATCAATACCAATATCGCGTCCATCAATGCCCAGCGCCAGTTAAATCGCTCGCAGGGCTTGCAGCAAAACGCCATGGAGCGCCTTTCTTCCGGGCTGCGCATCAACAGCGCTAAAGACGATGCCGCCGGTTTGGCGATTGCCGATCGGATGACGGCCCAGGTTCGAGGATTGAATCAGGCGGCCAGAAATGCCAACGACGGTATTTCGTTGGCCCAGACCGCGGAAGGCGCGATGCAGGAATCGACCAATATATTGCAAAGAATGCGCGAGTTGGCGGTGCAATCGGCCAACGACAGCAACAGTGCCTCGGACCGTTCCAGCTTACAAAAAGAGGTCAACCAATTGAAGGCCGAGCTGGAACGCATCGCGACCACAACCAGCTTCAACGGCAAGAATCTGCTGGACGGCTCGTTCAATGCGCAATCGTTTCACATTGGCGCTTATGCCGGGGAAAGCATCAGCGTCAGCGTCGGCACCGCCCGTATCGGCAGTATCGGCACCCAGGAGCTGACCAGCGACACCGAAATCCAGACCGCGCAAGGCTCCGGAACTGCCGGAGTGAACGGAGTAGCCTCCGGAACCCTGACCATTACCGGGGCCTTTGGTACGGCGGATATTACGGTTAACGCAGGGGACGCCGCGGAGGATATCGCCGCCGCGGTCAATGCGGCCTCCGATAACACAGGGGTGGCTGCGCAGGCGGTCAATTTCGCCAAGCTGGACAATTTCACCAGCGGCGGTATTAGCATCGATTTGACCGGCTCCAACAGCACCGCAGTCAGCATCACCGCCGACATCGGCGCGGACGGCGACGTCAGCGCGCTGAGCGATGCGATTAACGCCGTATCGGGCGAGACCGGTATTACCGCCAAGGTCAGCGACGATAAAACCGAAATTTTGCTGACCCACAGTACCGGCAAGGACATCAAGCTAACCAACGTGAGCGGAACCGGCACCTTCGATGTGACCGGTATTGACGAAAGCGGTTCGTTCGATGCGAGCGCGGAGGTGGGAGCCGCCGTGGCATCTACCGACGGTACCATCACTGTCGGCGGCAGCATAACCTACAACTCGTCCAAAAACTTCAAAATCGCCGATACCTCGAATACGGTAGCCGCCGGGACCTCCACGCTGCAGTCGGTGGAAACGATCGACATCAGTACTCAGCGCGGTTCCAACGACGCCTTGAGCATCATCGACGGGGCGCTGGATTTTATCGATAACGCCCGCGCCGACCTGGGTGCCATTCAAAACCGTTTCCAGGCCACCATCGCGAATCTGGAAAACGTGTCGCAGAACGTGTCTGCGGCGAGATCGCGGATACAGGATGCGGACTTTGCCAAGGAATCAGCCGCCCTGGCGAAGGCGCAGATCCTACAGCAGGCCGGTATTTCGATGTTGGCCCAGGCCAACGCGACCAACCAGAACGTCTTGAATTTGCTGCAAGGATAAGGCAGCGGGCTGTTGCTCGACGAATTGGCAAAGAGTCGTATTGCGGCGCGGCCGGCGGCTCTTTCGCCTGATATTGGGAAACGATGCCGGGTGGCCATGGATTCGGCGCGCCGACAGGCGTTTCGGGCGGCGGAGCGAGCAATCGACCGCGCTTCGCCGCCGACAGTAGTATCGGCCCGGCGAGTTTTGTGAGCTACTACTGATTTTAATTGGCAAAATAGAGTTTAAGTTTTTTTTGAGCCTGACGATAACCACAGTGAACGAACAATTAATACGGCCTTCGGCGAAGTTCGAAGGCGGGTTTGACATAAAATCCAGAGGGTAGCATCATGGCTCAAGTTATCAATACAAACATTGCATCAATCAACGCTCAAAGACAGTTGAATCGTTCCCAGTCCGGCATGACGACCGCGATGGAGCGGCTGTCTTCCGGCTTGCGAATCAACAGCGCGAAAGACGATGCCGCAGGGTTGGCGATCAGCGACCGAATGACCGCTCAAGTTAAAGGTCTGAATCAAGCGGTCAGAAACGCCAATGACGGTATTTCGCTGGCGCAAACCGCCGAGGGCGCGATGCAGGAGTCGACCAACATATTGCAAAGAATGCGCGAGCTGGCGGTGCAATCGTCCAACGACAGCAACAGCGCCTCGGACCGTTCGAGTCTGCAGAAAGAGGTCAACCAGTTAAAGGCGGAATTGGAGCGTATCGCGACCACCACCAGTTTCAACGGGAAAAACCTGCTGGACGGCTCGTTCAATGCGCAGTCGTTTCAAATCGGCGCCTACGCCGGAGAAAACATTAGCGTTAGCGTCGGTACCGCGCGTATCGGCAGTATCGGTACCCAGGAATTGACCAGCGACGTCGAAATTCAGACTGCGCAAGGTTCGGGAAGCAGCGGCGCGAACGGAGTGGCATCCGGAACCATGACCATCAACGGCGCCTTCGGCGACGCGAACATCACGGTGAATGCCGGCGATTCCGCCGAAGCGATCGCCGCCTCGGTGAATGCGGCGGCCGATGAAACCGGGGTTACCGCACAGGCGGTGA
>JBNLFT010000007.1:0-16417 GCA_050305675.1 Methylococcaceae bacterium | reverse complement strand
TGCCGGCGATTCCGCCGAAGCGATCGCCGCCTCGGTGAATGCGGCGGCCGATGAAACCGGGGTTACCGCACAGGCGGTGAATTTCGCCAAGCTGGATAATTTCGGCAGCGGTAGTATCAGTATCGATATGACCGGCTCCAACAGCACGGCGGTCAGCATTACCGCGGACATCGCTGCCGACGGCGACGTCAGCGCCTTGAGCGATGCGATCAACGCGGTTTCGGGTGAAACCGGAATTACCGCCAAGGTCAGCGACGATAAGAAGTCGATTCTGCTGACCCACAGCACCGGTAAGGACATCAAGCTGACCAACGTGAGCGGAACGGGTTCCTTCGACGTGACGGGGGTAAATGAAACCGGTTCGTTCGATGCGGGCGCGGAAGTGGGTGCCGCGGTGGCATCTAGCGACGGCACCATCACCATAGGCGGCAGCATCACCTATAATTCGTCCAAGAATTTCACGATTGCCGATACCTCGGGTACGGTTGCCGCCGGCACCTCCACGCTGCAATCGGTGGATACGATCGATATCAGTACCCAACGGGGATCGAACGATGCCCTGAGCATCATCGACGGGGCTCTGGACTTCATCGATAACGCCCGTGCCGACCTGGGTGCGATTCAAAACCGGTTCCAGGCGACGATCTCCAATTTGGAGAATGTGTCTCAGAACGTATCGGCCGCGAGATCACGGATTCAGGATGCGGACTTTGCGCAAGAATCGTCCAGATTGGCGAAGTCGCAAATATTGCAGCAGGCTGGTATTTCGATGCTGGCGCAAGCGAATGCCTCATCACAAAGCGTGTTGTCGCTGTTGCAATAACAATAAGGCTGGGAAGGCGGCAATTCGTTGCCGCCTTCTGCTATTGTTGAGATTTTTATGAGGGCATAAAAATGGATATTAAAAGTACGACACCCTATGTAGGGGAAAGTGTCCGCGGTGCCCCTGTCGTTAAAACGGTTGGAGACAACAATGTTCGGTCGAGTGGTGCAAAGGATGCCAATCAAGGCGTGGCGATAAACAATACGGAAGTTGGGAAGGGCGATGCATCGTCTTTGCAAAAAAAGGACGTTGAGCAGGCCGTGTCCGATGTCAACCAGTTCTTTCAGGCCGAACGCCGCAGTTTGTCGTTTTCGGTAAACGACACGACGAACGATGTCGTCATTGAGGTGAAAGACGCCGAAACCGACGAGGTGATCAGACAGATTCCGCCAGACTTTGTCGTCAAACTGGCCGAGCGGTTACATGAGTTGTCCAACGACGACGGATTCGGCGGATTGTTATTGAAAGACAAGGCTTGATCAAGATAAGGGGAAGGCAATGGCTGGCATAGCGTCTTTAGGGTTAGGTTCCGGCATTGATATCCGAAGCATCGTCGATGGCTTGGTGGCTGCCGAACGGCAGCCGCAAGAATTTCTATTGACCAGGCAAGAATCGGATATCCAGGCCAAGCTATCGTCTTACGGCGTATTTAAAAGCGGTTTGTCTTCTTTCAGATCCTCGTTGTCCGGCTTGCGCGATGCGGGAAAGTTCGGAGCATTGCAAGCGAAGGTCAGCGACAGTGATGTGATTGGTGCTTCGGTCAGCAGCAATGCCGACGTCGGGCATTTCAATCTGGAGTCGAAACAGTTGGCGCAGGCGCAGAGTTTGGTTTCGTTCGGCTTTGCCAATGCCGACGCTGTCGTTGGCACGGGAACGCTGACCATCAAATTCGGTACGACGGATTACGATCCCGCTACCGATACCTACAACGGCTTTAGTCAAAACGCCGAAAAGGGTACGCTGACGCTCACCCTGGACGCGAGCAATAACACGCTAACCGGGATGCGGGATGCCATCAATCAGGCGGATGCCGGCGTAAACGCCAGCATCGTCTACGATGGCAGCGCGTATCGGCTGGTTCTGGCTTCAGAAAGCACCGGAGCTGCCTCCAGCATGCAAATTTCGGTCGACGATCCCAGTTTGTCTAACTTCGAATTCAACGCGACGGCGACCAATATGGAGCAAACTCAGGTTGCCAAAGACGCCATATTGAGCATCAACGGCCTGGACGTGACCAACGCGACCAATACTTTTCAGAATACCTTAAAGGGTGTGACGTTGGATTTGACACAGGCGCAACCCGGGCAAGCCATCAGTCTCGATATCACTCGCTCGAGCGATGGGGTGCTAGGCGCGCTGCAGGGTTTCGTCGACAGTTTTAACGAATTGGCCGCTACCGTTAACGATTTGACCGCATACGATCCGGCCACCCAGACGGGGAGCGCGCTGTTGGGTGATGCCACGTTACGTTCGGGTATGAGCCAGATTCGTTCGGTGATGGGAAGTCTGGTTAGCGGTTTGCAGGGAACGTCGATCAGAACATTGGTCGATTTGGGGGTGACCACCCAAGCCGACGGCACACTGAAATTTGACAGCAGCAAATTAACCGCCGCCTTAAAATCGGATCCGGACGGCGTTGCCGCGGTATTTACCCAGATCGGCATACCCAGCGATGACCGTGTCACATTTTTCTCCAACACCGATGCGACCGAGATCGGCAATTATTCGGTCAACGTGACCCAAGCCGCAACGCAGGGTTTACTGTCCGGCGCAAACAACAGCGTTGCTTCGTTAGTCGTTAGTTCGGGCGTCAACGATACCTTCAAGATCAAGGTCGACGGCGTCTTATCGAGCGACATTACGTTGACCGCGGGGACCTACGCCAACGGAGACGATTTGGCCAAGGAAATACAGGCACAGATTAACGGCAATCAGAATTTAAAGGATCAAGGCAGCAAGGTCGCGGTCGCTTACGATAGCGCAAATAACCGGCTGTTGATTACCTCTGAATCTTACGGCGCCAATTCGGCGGTGGAAATCACCGCGTCGAGCGCGAACGACTTGGGTCTGGCCATAGCCACCGGCGTTGCCGGAACGGATGTGGCCGGTACCATAGGCGGTGTCGCAGCCGCCGGCGACGGGCAGTATTTGACGGCGAACAATGGTTTGAAATTGTTTATCGAAGGCGGCGTCAGCGGCAGTCTGGGAACGGTCAATTTTTCCCGCGGCTTAATGGAAAAATTGGATGCGGTGTTGGGGGGATTGCTCGATAGAGACGGAGCGTTATCGGCAAAAACCGACGGGTTGAACAGTAGCCTGACCGATATCAATGACGAACGGCAGAAGCTGAACGAAAAGCTCGCCCAGTACGAGGAAAGGCTGCTGGAACGTTTCAATGCTATGGATGCGATACTCGGACAGTTACAAAGCACCGGCTCCTTCCTGAGTCAGCAACTGGCTTCACTGCCGTACAACAATTTATCCAGGAACAATTAACAGGTGAGAACGATGAATGCATTGTCGTCTAGAGCAATGAATCAATACAAACAAATCGGAACCCAGGTCGGTGCCGACTCGGCCGATCCGCATCAACTGATCGTGATGCTGTTCGACGGGGCATTGGAGCGGATTGCCATCGCTAAGGGTGCGATAGAGCGTAACGACATCGAGGAAAAAGGCCAAAAAATAGGCCGAGTGATCGCGATTGTCGACGGTTTGCGCGCTTCGCTGGATATGGAGCGCGGCGGCGAAATCGCGGCCAATTTGGATAATCTTTACGACTACATGCAACGGCGACTGTTCGAAGCCAATCTGAAGAGCGATTTGTCGTTATTGGCCGAGGTGGCCGATTTGCTGAAGGAAATCCGCTCGGCTTGGATCGCGATTCCTCAGGAATTGCGGCAGGTGGCGAATGGCTGACGACGAGTTGCTCGGACAGCAGCGGCTCGCCATGGGTCGGGTGCTGGAGTTGACCGATTTGATGCTGCAGCGGGCTAAGCTGAGCCACTGGGATGCAGTCGGTGAATTGCAAGGTTTGAGGGACCGTTTAATTCATCAATTTTTTGCCGAACAGCCGGTGCTTGAGGACCGGCGGTTGGGCGAAGAAATTCGCAGCATCATAGAGACCGACCGGGAGATCGCGGCGCTGGTCGGAGCGGAACGCAATGCCTTGCAGGACCAGATTCGGAAAATGAAGCACGGGAGAAGCGCTGTCAAAGCTTACGCCGGAGGTTAGTTCAATCTCTGTTCAGTATCAATTCCAATACCAGCTTGCTGCCGAAATACGCCAGCAGCAACAGAAAAAATCCGCTCAAGGTCCATTTTATCGCGGTTTGACCGCGCCATCCGTAACGTAGCCGCCCGTATAGCAGGGCGGAAAAAATCATCCATGCCAGTATAGACAGCACGGTTTTATGCGCCAAGTGCTGGGCAAATAAATTGTCAACAAAGATGAATCCGGTGATCAACGAGATCGTCAGGAATACGACGCCGGCCGTAATCATTTGAAACAGCAGCGCCTCCATGGTTTGCAGCGGGGGCAGCGTCAAAATGATCTTGCGGGGCGGATGTTTTCTCAGCTGGCGTTCGTGAACGGCGAGAAAAACGGCTTGCAGCGCGGCGATATTCAACAGGCTGAAGGCGATGATCGATGTGAAGATATGCGCCGTCATCGGCCAACCGCTGTGATGGGGGCTATGTTCGTGTTCGGGAAACATCATCGCCAGCGTCAGCATCAAGACGGCTAGCGGAAAAATAGCGATTCCCAGCTTTTCGATCGGTGCGTTCAAACTAGCCAGCAGCAGCAATAGCGCAATAATCGAGCTGATGGTCGAACCGATGTTGAAAAAACCGTAATCGAGGCCGCTTTGCTGCAGGGAAATGATCGCGGTGTATCCGAAATGCAACAACACGGCGGCCCAGCCCGGATAAATCGAGCGGTATCGGGATTTCTCCTGCACTATGTCCTTCGACAACAGCAGGGTGCTTCCGGAATAGCAAAAAATCGATAAAATGCCGACGATAGCTGGGTTCATCATGGGTTTGGGAATATCCCCGGTGCAGAAATAATAATCGATAGAAATTGATATGGTAATATAAGCCGTTGGATAGTCATAGGGCAAAAGCCCTGTCTTGCTTCACTAAAGAACGAAGATAGCGATATGTTTGATAATTTAAGCGACCGCTTGAGCGGTACTCTGAAAAAATTAAAAGGTCAGGGCCGGTTGACCGAGGGCAACATCAAGGAGACCCTGCGCGAAGTGCGTATGGCTCTGCTCGAGGCGGACGTGGCGTTGCCGGTGGTGACCGCTTTCATCGAACGGGTCAAGGAAGGCGCCTTGGGCAAGGAGGTGCAAAGCAGTTTGTCGCCGGGACAGGCCTTGGTCAAGCTGGTTCAGTCCGAACTGATCAGGGTGATGGGGGAAGCCAACGAAGAGCTGAACCTGAAGGCGAATCCGCCGGCCATCGTCTTGATGGCGGGCTTGCAGGGTGCGGGTAAAACCACCACCGTCGCCAAGTTGGGTCGTTATCTGAAGGAAAAGAAAAAGAAGAAAGTCGGTGTGGTCAGCGCCGATATTTATCGTCCGGCGGCGATCAAACAATTGCAGACGCTGGCCGAAGATTTGGAATTGGTGTTTTTCGACAGCGAGGCTTCGGAAAAACCGGTCGATATCGCCAACCGGGCGATCGACGGCGCCAAACGTCAATTTCTCGACGTATTGATCATCGATACCGCCGGTCGGCTGCACATTGACGGCGAAATGATGACCGAGATCAAGGACCTGCATTCGGCGGTCAAGCCGGTAGAGACGTTGTTTGTCGTCGACAGCATGACCGGCCAGGATGCCGCCAATACGGCAAAAGCTTTTCACGATGCGTTGCCGTTAACCGGCGTGATTTTGACCAAGGCCGACGGCGATGCCCGCGGCGGGGCGGCGTTATCGATTCGCCACATTACCGGTAAACCGATCAAATTTATCGGCGTCGGTGAAAAAACCGACGCCTTGGAACCGTTTCATCCCGACCGTATCGCCTCGCGCATACTCGGCATGGGCGATATGCTGTCGCTGATCGAAGAAATCGAGCAAAAGGCGGACAAGAAGAAAGCCGACAAACTGGCGAAAAAAATCCAAAAAGGCAAGAGTTTCGACTTGGAGGATTTCCGGGATCAATTGCTGCAGATGCAAAACATGGGAGGTGTCGGCGCGATGATGGACAAGTTGCCGGGCGTGAACGAAATTCCCAGGGAGATGCGCGATAAAGTCGACGACAAGGCGCTGGCAAGGCAAATTGCCGTCATCAATTCGATGACCAAACAGGAGCGACGTTTTCCCGATCTGATCAAGGGCACCCGCAAGAAACGGATTGCCGCCGGCTGCGGACAGGATCTGCAGGACGTTAATCGGATTCTGAAGCAACATAAGATGATGCAGAAAATGATGAAACGTTTCTCTAAAGGCAATATGGCCAATATGATGCGCGGTTTGAAGAGCAATATGCGCGGCATGCGTATGTAAGCGGCGGGAAAAAATCCTTAACGTTGCCTGGATTGGTGTTTTGCTTAATCGATTGCGGCCGGTTTTGCCGTTTTAAGGCTCCGGCGCGGCATCCGCCGAATAATTTGTTCTTCACATATTCGATAATTCGCGTAAAATAGGCGGATTAATTTCTGACTTAATTTTTAAGGGTGTTTGTTAAATGGTATCCATTCGTTTATCCAGAGGCGGTGCGAAAAATCGTCCTTTTTATCATGTGGTAGTCACCGACAGCAGAAACAGCCGCGATGGTCGTTACATCGAGCGTCTGGGATTTTTCAATCCATTGGCGCGCGGCAGCGAAGAAAGGCTGCGTTTGGACGGCGAGCGTATTGAATACTGGCAATCTCACGGCGCGCAAGCGTCCGAACGCGTAGCCAAATTGATCAAGGAAGCTGCCAAAGCTGCCGCATAAAGAGCGTTGTCGGCTAGCGATTTTGTCGATGTCGGAGAAATCACCGGCATTTTCGGAATAAAGGGTTGGGTAAAGGTTTTTTCGTTTACCGAACCGCGGGAAAACATCCTGAATTATTCTCCCTGGTATTTGCAAAAAAACGGGGAGATTAAGCGAATGACAGTGACGGGCGGCCAGCGCCAGGGAAAACTGGTGGTTGCCTCGTTGCAAGGGATTACCGACCGGGATGCGGCGACGGCTTTAGCCGGTTGGAAAATACTGATCGAAAAGAAACAATTACCGGCCACCGAGCAAGGTGAATATTATTGGGCCGACTTGGTGGGATTGCGTGTCGAAACCGACAGCGGAGCCGCGTTAGGGGTGGTCGACCATCTGTTGGAAACCGGCGCCAATGACGTGCTGGTGGTAAGGGACGGTAAGAAGGAACGTTTGATTCCTTTTTTGCAGGGACAAACCGTCTTGAGCATCGATCTGACGGCAGGCTTGATGGTGGTGGATTGGGATCCTGATTTTTAGTGGCCGCGATGCGTTTTGATGTCGTCACGCTGTTTCCTCAGATGGTCGAGGATGCGGCCGGATACGGGGTGACCGGAAAAGCGATCGAGCGTGGAGTCGTGGAGCTGGCGACATGGAATCCGCGGGATTATACCCAAGACCGGCATAAGACGGTCGACGACAGGCCTTACGGTGGGGGCCCCGGGATGGTTATGAAGTATCCCCCGTTGCTTGCTGCGGTCAGCGCCGCGCGCGGCCAGTTGAATCAAGGTAAATCGCGGGTAGTGTATTTGAGTCCTCAGGGACGGCCGATTACCCAAGCGCTGTTATCCGAGGTCGCCGACGCCGCGCAGTTGATTCTGGTGGCAGGACGCTACGAAGGAATCGACGAACGCTTTATCGCCAACGTTTGCGACGACGAGTGGTCGTTGGGCGATTATGTCATCAGCGGCGGCGAACTGGCGGCCTTGATCGTAATCGATGCGCTGACCCGGCTGATTCCGGGGGTGTTGGGACACGAACATTCGGCATTGCAGGACTCGCATATGCACGGCTTGTTGGATTGTCCGCATTATACGCGGCCCGAAAAGAGCGAGTTGGGCGACGTACCGGAAGTGTTACTCACCGGCAATCATGCGGCCATCGAACGTTGGCGCATGAAGCAAGCCTTGGGACGAACATGGTTGAGACGGCCGGATTTGTTGAATAAATGTGAATTAACGGTGGAACAGACTGTTTTGCTGGAAGAATTTAAAACCGAAGTTGATGTTAATTAGGGTGTGGTAATGAGCAATATAATTAAAGAATTGGAAGCGGCACAGGCGAAGAAAGACGTTCCGGAATTTGCGCCGGGCGATACCGTTGTCGTGCAGGTGAAAGTCATCGAAGGTAACCGCGAAAGATTGCAGGCTTTCGAAGGTGTCGTCATCGCAAAACGTAATCGCGGATTGAATTCGGCGTTTACGGTCAGAAAAATTTCTCACGGTGTTGGGGTCGAGCGGGTGTTCCAAACCCATAGCCCGTTGGTGAACAGTATCGAAGTAAAACGCCGGGGTGACGTACGCCGTGCGAAGCTGTACTATCTGCGTGATCTGACTGGTAAAGCGGCGCGTATCAAAGAGAAGCTTTCCTGATTAGGAAAGTCACAACGAAGTCCGCTTCGAAATTAAAGGCAGCCGGTCAGGCTGCTTTTTTTTTGCTTGCAGGAAAGTGCTATGGTTCTAACGATACATTGGCATACGGGGACAGTGGGCAAGGAAACGTCCATCGAAGTCGCTACCGAATTCGCCGTTTTCAGACTATCGATGTCCGGTGCGGTGATTCGACACACGGAATGGCTCGGTTTGCCGGCGCGCCCGCCGAACGCGTCCGAAACCGCGCTACAAAGCCAAATACGCCGGCATTTGGAAGGCCCGGATGCGGCCGAAATGCGGGTCGAATTATTGAGCCAGGGCTCCGCATTCAGTCATCGCGTCTGGTCGGAGCTGTGCAACATTCCGTTCGGGGCAACACTGACCTACGGCCAACTGGCGCGCCGCGTCGGCTCCGGAGCCCGCGCCGTCGCCGGCGCATGCCGGAGCAATCCGTTTCCCGGATTGATTCCCTGTCATCGAGTGGTTTCCGGGCGCGGTATCGGCGGCTTCATGGGGCAGACTGATGGACCGTACGTCGAATTGAAACGCCGTATCCTGGCTTATGAAACAGCTAACAAATGAAAATAAGCAGCCGGATACGGCCGCAGCAGCGATCGATTTGTTCTTGGATGCGTTATGGGTCGAATTTGGCCTAAGCAACAATACCCTGGCTGCCTACGGCAGCGATTTACGGCTGTTTGCCAAGTGGTGGCGAAACAAGCCTTTAGAGGACGTCTCGGAGGCCGATATCGCCAACTTCTTGGCCGATCGCTATCGGAGCGGTATCGGTAACCGGACGTCGGCCAGGTTATTGTCCAGTTTGCGCCGTTTTTATGGCTACTTGTTGCGCGAGGGTAAGATTTCCGACGATCCGACTGCATTGATCGAAGCTCCTCATATCGGCAAGCTGCTGCCGCATACGCTATCCGAACAGGATGTCGAGTTGTTGTTGTCGGCACCGGAAATTTGCGATCCGCTCGGCTTGCGCGATCGGGCGATGCTGGAAATACTCTATGCGACAGGGCTGCGGGTATCGGAGCTGGTTGCGTTGAAATTCGAGCAACTGAATATGCATATGGGCTGTCTACGCATCGTCGGCAAGGGCAATAAGGAGCGGCTGGTGCCGATCGGCGCGGAAGCGATGGACTGGGTCGAACGTTATTTCGCCGACAGTCGCCCCGGGCTCCTTTCCGGCAGGCAATGCGATTTTCTGTTCGTGACCAAACGCGGTGACGGCATGACAAGGCAGGCGTTCTGGCATATCATCAAGCGATACGCCAAGAAAGCGAGTATCGACAAGGAAATTTCCCCCCACACCTTGCGCCACGCCTTTGCCACCCATTTATTGAACCACGGCGCGGATCTGCGCGTTGTGCAGTTGCTGCTGGGCCATGCGGATTTGTCGACCACGCAAATATATACCCATATCGCCAAGGAGCGGCTCAAGGACTTGCATCAGAAATTTCATCCCAGAGGATAATACATGACACAAAACATACATCCGACCGCTTACATCGCCGATGGCGCGGTGTTGGGTGCCGATGTCACGGTCGGTCCGTTCGCGGTGGTCGAAGACGGTGTCACCATCGGTGACGGTTGCCGGATTGGCGCTCACGCCGTCGTGCAGCGCTATGTCCGCATGGGGGAAGGCAACATATTGCATCCCCATTCCGTACTTGGAGGACTGCCGCAGGACGTCGGCTTCGACCGGGACACGGTTTCCTGGCTGGACGTCGGCGATCGCAACACGTTCCGCGAGGGTTTTACCGCGCATCGCGCGTCGAAAGTGGATGGTGCTACCCGTATCGGTTCCGATTGCTATTTCATGAACAACAGCCATGTCGCCCACGATTGCAGCGTCGGTAATAAAACCATTTTCGCCAATAACGTGGCGATCGGAGGCCATGTCGAGGTGGGCAGTAACGTTTTTATGGGCGGCGGCGTGGTCGTTCACCAATTTTGCCGGGTCGGTTCCTATGCCATCGTTCAAGGAACCACAGGCTTGAATAAAGACGTTATTCCCTTTACGTTGGTCGGCGGACGTCCGGCCTTACACTATAGGCTTAATACGGTGGGGTTGAGACGGGCGGGCATCACCGGCGCCCGTTATAAGGTTTTGTCCGATGCCTTTCGGTTGTTGAAAAAGAAGGCGGGGCTGGAAGGGTTGGAACAGACCGATGAACTGAGGTTGCTGTGCGATTGGCTGGCGGCAGGGAGCAAACGCGGCGTTCACGGATTTGTCGAAGTCTCGAAAGGAGACGAAGAATAAGGCCAGGGGACCGGCGATGTGCCGCTAGCCCGGATGTTTCTGATCGGTCGTATTTACCGGCTACGGCTTGTGCCTGAGTGGTTTTTTTAAAAGACCGGACTTCGAATCTTGAACAAAATCACTCGCGCCGGAGTTTGCGATGGCATTTGCGGTGTTTGTTCAACCGGCTTCTCCCGATCGCCCGAAAATTCCATTCCCTTCATGAAATATCCGGGCTAGGCGATTGACGCCGGTTTTTCGAGCAGTCCGGATTTTCGCTGCGGAGGTCGATACCCGCGGCGCTTTTTTACTATACTGAGAAACGCGGCCGGCCAACTCCGAGCTCGCGAGGTTTGCCTGGGAAAGCACTGGACTCATTCGTTCGGAATTTCTGTTCCCGCGATTAAGGAAAATGTGGTTCTGCATAGCTCTATGAAATCAGTTGTTGATAACGATTGATTGCGACTGTGCGTCGCTGCGGTTGTGGAAAAACCGATTATGCTAGCATTCCTGGGCCAGCCTGCGGAGTGAGGGAAGGTTGTCGGGTTAGTGCGCGAATGGAAGCGTCGGTTGCCGGAAAGTATTAGACCGGCGTTTCCCGGGTGCAGTCGTCAGACTACGAGTTCCTTACGCCATTACTATTAGAACAACGACGTGTCCGAAGACGTTTCCACACATTCTGACTTCGATTTGTTGCGGTCGAACCGGATTCATCGCCAATTGCAAATCCGAGCCGTCAGCGGCTTGGTTTTGCTCGGATTGATATTGGGAGCGGTTTTTACCGTTCAGCTTTATCGGGGCGAAATCAGACAACTCGAAGCGGAATTATCGTCAGCGGTGGAACTGCAAACAGCAGCTTTGGAAGCCGAGATCAACCGCCTTACCAATATCGCCACTCAGATCACCAGCCGCACCCGCATTCGCCAGGAACTGGAAAAATACAATCGGCGGTTGATCGGCGTGGACGCTTTGGCTGAATTTAGCCGTCCTAAACTCGCTGACGCGATGCGTTTGGCTCCGGAGGTGACCGGCATTAGCCGGCTCGATGCGTCGGGAGATGTGCTGTTTGAAATCGGTGAGCCGATATCTCCCTCCCTGTGGCCGAAAAACTTCCAAGCGGATACGATTCAATTAGGCGTCCCGAATGCGGTTGCAGGCAATCGCCGCTTGGTGATAAGTGCACCGATATCGGGGAGTCGGGGCGTCAAGGCAGGTATCGACTTGGTCGCCTTCGACTACCGGCAATTGGATGAAATTCTCGAGGAATTTTTTCAACGCTATCGGGGAGGCGGACACATTCGTATCGCCGCGGTCGATGTTTCGGGGAGCGAATATCTATTGTCCGCTACGTCCACGGAACAAGCCAGTTCGATCGCCCCGCTGGGGCCAACCGTGAATCGGATCTTGGCCGGCGGGGGCGAAGGGTTGCAACTGATTACTGGCCCGGACGAGACCGAGTGGGTCTTTGTTCGCTACCCCTTTGGCGAGAGCGGATGGTACTTCGTGTACTTGGAGAATCGCGAAAATTTTTTCGCGTCCGCACGAGAGTCGGCGGCGCGAGCGATGCTGTTCATTGTCATGTTGACTGTCGCCGGCAGCCTGTTGACGATATTGGCGTTACGGCCGTTATCCGGACGGATTTCGGTGGAAACCGGTATTTTGCTCGGGTTGTTACAAGAACATCGGCTTCTGCTTAGCGATGTGCAATTAAGCGAATCGCGTCTACGCGAAGCGCAGCAAGTGGCTCATATCGGGAGTTGGGAGTTTAATTTGCGCACCGGCGAGTTATGGTGGTCCGATGAGGTCTACCGTATCTTTGGTTTGAATCCTCGAAGTGACCGAACATCTTATAAGACTTTTATCGACATCGTGCATCCGGAAGACAGGGAGTCGGTCGACCGCGCCTACCGCGAGCCGATCGACAATCGTCTCCCTTACGAGTTGGTGCATCGCTTGCGGCTCGGGAACGGAGACGTCAAATACGTTAAAGAGCGCGGCGAAACGATTTACGACGAGGCCACAGGCAAGCCGATTCGTTCCATCGGTACCGTGCAGGACATCAGCGAACAGTATCGGCAGGAACGCGATAAAAATCGATTTCACGCGATCTTGAATGCAGTCGTGGAAGGCTCGTCCGATGTGATCTTCGTAAAAGATGTCGAGAGCCGTTACCTGCTCGTCAATCGGGCGATAACAAGCCTGACCCAACTGAGCAGAGAGGATATCGTCGGCAAAACCGACTTCGATCTGTTCCCGGAGCATCTGGCCGAAAAATACCGGCGCGACGATCGGCGCGTCGTGGAAACCCAACAGACGGAAACGTTCGAAGATCCGCTGATCGTCAACGACAGGAAATTGTCATTCTTGACGACCAAGGGGCCGTTGGTCATCGACGGCGTGACGCAGGGCGTATTTGGGATCGCCCGAGATATTTCGCAACGTATAGAGACCGAACAACGTTTGCGCCAATCCGAGGAAAGCTACCGCGGTTTATTCAATAGCGTTTTGGACGGCATTTTTATCCTCGATCAGGACGGACGCGTGGTCGACGTGAACGAGGCGGTGGAACAGATGTACGGTCATCCGCGACGATATTTTACCGGCAAATATTTGACCGATCTGGCGGACCCGCGGAAAAGCGATTTGGCGGATCTCGAGCAGAGCTGGCAGCAAGTATTGCGGGGAAATCGGCGGAATTTAACGTTCTGGGGGAGGCGCATAAACGGCCAGGCGTTTCCCAAGGATATCATGCTTAACCGCGGTTGTTTTAACGGCCGAGAGGCCCTGATCGCCGTCGCCCGCGACATTTCCGAGCAAGTCGAGAACCAGGCTCGTTTGGCGCGGGTGGAGTGGGAGTGGAACCAGGCGATGGACCAGTTCGAAGACGCCATTTATTTGATCGACATGAAGCGTCAATTGAAACGCGCTAATCAGGCTTTTTATCGAATGATTGGTTCGAGTCCCGAACGTTGTATAGGGCGACCAATCGCGGACCTTATCCATCCCGACGGAAACCAACAAGATTGCCCGGTTTGTCGGGCGCAAGAGGCCGTGCGCGATGAGACGATCGTGTTGGAGCCGGGCGATCGCGCAAATCCGTGCGATGGTCCGGTCGAGGTAAAACTGAAAGTGGTGCGAGACGATTCGGACACGGCTTGCGGGATGCTGCTGAGCGTCAGAGATTTGAGCGAAATTCGGCGTACCCAAGAACGCTTGCGGCTTGCCGCCAGCGTGTTCGAAAATACCGGAGAGGGTGTCGTAATCACCGATGCCGACGGTAACATTGTCGAAGTCAATCGGGCTTTTAGCGAAATTACCGGCTATCGGCGAGACGAAGTGATCGGTCGCAATCCGCGGATTTGGCAGTCCGGCCGCCATGACAAAGGTTTTTTTGATCAAATGTGGGCCGTTCTTAGGACAACCGGCGAATGGCGCGGCGAATTATGGAATCGCCGTAAGGACGGTACGATTTTCCCCGAATTGCTGACCATCAGCAGCGTTTTCGACGACGATCACAAACTTACCCATTATGTCGGCGTTTTTACCGATATCGGTCAACTCAAGCAGACCGAGCAACAACTGGATCATCTGGCCCATCACGATTCGCTCACCGGATTGCCCAATCGTCTGTTCTTGTACGGGCGGCTGGAGCAGGCAATTCGGCATGCCGAACGTCGCGGTACCCAATTGGCGGTAATCTTTCAGGATCTCGATAACTTCAAGAACATCAACGACAGCTTCGGCCATCCGTTAGGAGACGAATTGCTGACGCAGGTGGCGGCCAAGTTGATGGGAACCATGCGTAGGGAGGATATCGTGGCTCGATTGGGCGGCGATGAATTCGTGACCGTTTTGGAAGATATCGGCAAGGCCGAAAATGTATTGGTGGCAGCGGAAAAATTGATGGCGGCCTTTGCCGAACCGTTTCCCTTGGGCGGTTTGGATATACGCGTGACGACCAGTATCGGGATCAGTTTGTATCCCTCCGACGGCAAGGACGTTCCAACCCTGCTTAGGAATGCCGATGCCGCAATGTACCGGGCAAAAGCACAGGGACGCAACACCTATCAATTTTACACCCAGGAACTGACCCGCAATGCTTTCGAGCGGATTGTGCTGGAAAACGATCTGCGCAGGGCGCTTGACGAGGAACAATTGCTTTTGGTGTATCAACCCCAGGTCGAATTGCTCGGAGGACGTGTGGTCGGTGTGGAAGCCTTGCTGCGGTGGCGGCATCCCGAGCTTGGGCTGGTTCCGCCGGTCAAATTCATTCCCCTGGCGGAGGAATGCGGCCTGATCCTTCAACTCGGAGAATATGTTCTCAATACGGCCTGTCGCCAGGGCAAGCGGTGGCTGGAAAAGGGCGTCGATTTCGGTTGTATTGCGGTCAATATTTCCGCTATCCAGATTCAGCGCGGCGGTTTGTTGGACGAGGTCAAGAAAGCTCTGGCGTTGAGCGCGATGCCGGCTGCCCGGTTGGAATTGGAAGTGACCGAAGGATTTATCATGACGCAGGCCGAGTTCGCGGTCGGACAATTGTCGGAATTGCGGCAGTTGGGGGTCACGTTGTCGATTGACGATTTCGGGACCGGCTATTCATCGCTCAATTACCTGAAGAAACTACCTATTCACAAATTGAAGATCGATCAGTCTTTCGTGCGGGACATTCCGAACGATGCCAACGACATGGCGATAGCCGATGCCGTTATTGCGCTAGGAAAGAGTTTGGGGCTGACGGTCATAGCCGAGGGAGTGGAAAACGCAGCGCAACGGCAATTTTTGTTCGACGCCGGTTGCCAGGAGGGCCAGGGCTTTCTGTTTGGCGAACCGCTTTCCGTGCCCGAATTCGAGCAATGGATGGCGGAGCGTAACGAGGCGAGTGCAGGGCGTCGTTAGCACAAGGCGATAAGGATCGCCGGCAAACAGCATCGATCGGGCGCCCCGCCAAGCCGACGTGTCGTATGCAGCGAGTTTTCACTCGGTACGTGGGCGCACGGCCTTGCAAGTGCTTCGCCGGGCAGGCGTCCGGTGCCTGCCCATGGATAGCGGGATCGAACAGGTCCGAGGACGGAATAAGGGACCTTACTTACTGTTTAACTGTTTAAGCAGGTCCCTGATCTCAGTCAGCAACAGTTCTTCGCTGGATGGCGCCGGAGCCGGTTGCGCTTCGGATGGTGCTTCCTTTCTTTTTAAGGTGTTGATGAATTTTACTGCAACGAAAATTGCAAACGCGATGATCGTAAAATCGACCACGGACTGAATGAATTTTCCGTAGTTTAAGGTTACCGCGGGTGCGCTTTCGGTCGCTTCCTTTAATATCACCGCAAGGTCGGAAAAATCGACTCCCCCGACCAAAATTCCTATCGGCGGCATGATTACGTCGCCGACGAACGACGAGACGATCTTACCGAAGGCCGCCCCGATGATAATTCCCACCGCCATGTCGATGACGTTACCCTTGACTGCAAATTCTTTGAATTCATTGAGCATGCCCATAACATTCCCCCTGATAACAGAAAACGTACGCCTCACACCGGTAATATGCCGCGATAACATATTGCGCCATGGTAGGGTTGGGAGTGTATTGAGCCGAAGATGAACGAGAAATGAACACGTCGAACTTAACCCGGATATTTCACAAAGGCGGCCTTACTATTTGAAATGCGCATTTAAAGCCAATGGTTTAGGTTTCATATGACTCATATTTATTGGGTACAGTTTGTGCCTGAATGGTTTTCTGAACAATCGGACTTCGAATCTTGAACAAAA
>JBNLFT010000006.1:0-35727 GCA_050305675.1 Methylococcaceae bacterium | reverse complement strand
GGCACATAAAATCCCTGGCCGAATTATCATCGCCATGCGCTTTCTCTCCGCCCCCAAGCGCCGCATTAAGAACCTAGGCATACACATGACTCAGCTCTCCCTGTTTGGAAACCGCCCAACTAACGATGGCGTTGTAATGAAAATAGCCGTGCCTGCCCCGCTGCGCAATCAGCTTGTCCCGATCAGGTTGCCGGTAACCGGTTTCATCGGTCGCCCTGCTCTGCAACACGGCTTCGCTCCCATCCCATCGCCACGGAATGCGGAACCGAGTGAAGCACTTGTCGATAACCGGCGCTTGCAGATCCGCTTCGGCCCAGCTTTTGCCGCCGTCGGCCGAAACCTCGACTTTTGCGATTCGCCCCCTTCCGCTCCAGGCCAAGCCGGAAATTTGGTAGAGCCCCGGACGATCGAGCTGGTGACCGAACGACGGGTTTGTAATCAACGATTTGGCGTCCATGACGAAGCTGAACCGACGCGCCTTGCCACTCGGCAACAGCTCGGTATACTTGGCGGTTTCGTTGCGCGCCATGGTCGGCCGGCTGGCGATGTGCAAGCGGCGCAACCATTTGACATTCAACACGCCCTCCCAGCCCGGTACGATCAAACGCACCGGGTATCCGTTCTCGGGGCGAATCCGTTCGCCGTTCTGAAACAACGCCAAGACGCAGTCGTCCAACGCCTTGTTCAGCGGAATACTAACGTTCATCGCCGCCGCGTCGGCGCCCTCGGCAATGATCCATTTGCCGCGTCCTTTGATTCCCGCCTCTTCCAATACGATATTCAACGGCACCCCGGTCCATTCGCTACACGATGCCATGCCGTGAAAATAACCCGCCGCGGTCTGGATCGGTTCGCTGCGCCATGCGGCGTTACTGTTGCCGCCGCATTCGACGAAACACAAACGGGAGGTCATCGGATAGCGCAACAAATCGGCGATATCGAATACCAACGGCCGGCGCACCAAGCCGTGTACCAGCAACCGATGCTGCTCCGGGTCGATTTGCGGAACGCCATTGTGATGACGCTCAAAATGTAATCCGTTGGGGGTAATCGTCCCCTCCAGTTCATGTAGCGGCGTCCAGGAAACCCCGTTGCCGCCGGCCATGCTGTTGGCCATTACCCAACGGATTGCCTGCCTCTCGTAGGCGGACGGCTGGCCGTAATTGGAAAACGGCTCGCCGGGACGTTGCATCCAGGATTGCCGCGCGTCGCCCGGTTTACCGGCCCAAGCCGGTTCCGCCGCCAATGCGGCAAGCGAAAAAGCGATGCCTTGTTTCATGAACAGACGCCGATCCAGCAGGCCGCCGCCGGCGACCGGCTCCAAGCTCTTAGTCATCTGCTCCCCCATCTTCACACTTTAACCGTTAGTCTCCAGACCATAGCAGACTTTCGCTAACGCTTGGCGAAATATTTGATCAAAAATTCGACAAAACTCGATAGCTTTGCCGGATAAAAGCGTCGCTGCAAATAAGTGGCGTAAACCGAAAGCAACGAAATCTTATAATCGGGCAGCAGTTCCACCAACCGTCCCTGAGTCAGGTAATCGTGAACCGACAGCTTCGGCGCGCGCATGATTCCCATCCCCATCGCCGCCGCTTGCGATAAAGCACGGCCGTTATTGGTGGCAAAATGCCAATCGATCTTTATTTTTCTAGTCTCGCCATCCTCGTTGAACACCCAATAATCGCCGTGCGGCGTATTGATATAATGCAGGCAGCGATGCTTTGCCAAGTCCTCCAGGGACTCGGGAGCGCCGTAACGCTCGATATACTCGGGGGAAGCATAGGTACCGAGTTCGGTATCGGTAATTTTGCGGGCCACGACTCCCGGGTCCAGACAATCGGTCACCAGTATTACCAGGTCGAAATGGCCGTCGCGTAGATTCTGGTACTTGTTGTCGAGGGACATCAGAATCTTCACATCCGGAAATTGCTGTTGAAAAGACTCGATGGCGGGAACCATGTAGAGTCCGCCGAAATCGATCGGTGCACTGATTTTCAGTACGCCTTTGACCGAACCGCCTAATTGCGCCGTCGATTCATCCAACTCGGCCAAATCTTCCAACAATTGCTTGCTTCGAGTATAGTAGGCTTGCCCGGCTTCGGTCAGGTTTAAGCTGCGGGTCGTCCGGTTCAACAGGACGACGCCCAGAGACTGCTCCAGCTGCGCGACGTATTTGCTGATCATCATCGCCGATAAATTCATTTCCCTGGCAACCGCGGCAAATGTACCGAGCTCCACAATACGACAAAACACCCGCATATTGTTTAACTTATCCATCGATCCACCCGACTTATAAATCCGGAATTTATAATTTATAAACTATTTTTTCGTTTAAGCCAAAAATTCCCTTTAATATAATTAAACCCGGAGATAGTAGAGTATCCGTTTGGATTTTCGACATATCGAGCGCATTCGAGGTTGCTTAACTTCGTCGGCTAAATATAACGGAATTCCGAGCGGATCTTTTTCCCCCAACTTCGGTAACTTCCTTCCCCGTCTCCGGTCTTTCGTTGTTCGACCCGCATCGAGGCATCGGGGTTCGTAGATCACGACAATCATACTCGATTCTATGCGGTTTGCAGTTGCGCCGGCCCTGTCTCCCCCATTCTGAACCGCAAAAAAGACAGCCCGGATGAGCCTGTGCTATTATTTTTTCGAATCCTTGCCCCCCGTTTCCGTTAGCGAACCATTATCATGACAAAAAAAGCGCTGGATCCGAATCAACTCTACAAACCCTGCAATATCGAACACTTTCACTTTCGGAGCACCGACGAACTGGAAGAAACCGATATTTTTCTCGGTCAGGACCGCGCCACCGATTCGATCCAGTTCGGCATGCGGGTCGGCCAGCGCGGCTACAATGTCTTCGCGTTAGCCCCGTCCGGCACCGGCAAGCTCACCACGATCCAGCAATTGGTCAAGGTGGAAGCCGCTCAGCATCCGGCCCCTTCGGATTGGTGCTACGTCAACAACTTCGGCGTCCAAGCCAAACCCAAGGCCATCGAATTTCCCTCCGGCAAGGGAAAAGAATTTCAGTACGACATGGAACAATTGATCGACGAACTGAGCGTCGCCATCCCGGCGGGTTTCGACGGCGACGAATACCGGTCGAAAACCGAGGAAATCGAGGAGGAGTACCGAAAACGCGAACTCAGCGAAATCAATCAGCTGCGCGAGGAAGCTATCAATTCGCATATCATTTTGACGGAAACCCCGACCGGCTACGCCTTCGCCCCGGTCGACGACGAAGACAAGATCATCAGCCAGGAACAATTCAACAAACTCGACAAAGACAAACAGCAACAATATCAGCAGAGCATCCTGGAATTGCAGCAACGCCTGCAAAAGCTGTTGAAAAAATTTCCCGCCTGGCGTAAAGAGACCAAACGCAAACTGCAAAACCTCAACCGCGAAGTCGCGGCCCTAGCGGTCAACCATTCCATCCACGAGTTAAAGGAAAAATACGCCGATCATGCGCAAGTACTGAGCTATCTGGAAGACGTCGACGACGACATCCTGCAACATGTCCGCGATTTCATACCGCACCGCGAACAACAAATCGTCCTGCCGTTCATGGAAGCGGCGCAGGAGTCGAACCCGTTCAAGCGGTATCACGTCAATCTGATCATTTCCAACGGTGAACGCAAATCCGCCCCGGTAGTGCTGGAAGACCACCCCAATTACGCCAACCTGTTGGGACGCTTCGACCATCAGGCGTACATGGGTGCGCTGGTTACCGATTTTACAATGATCAAACCCGGTGCGCTGCATCGTGCCAACGGCGGTTATTTGATCCTCGACGCCCGCAAATTGCTGATGCAGCCATATGCCTGGGAATGCCTGAAACGGGTGTTGCAATCCGGCGAAATCCGGATCGAATCGCTGGAACGGTCGCTCAGCCTGGTCAGCACGTCGTCCCTGGAGCCGGAACCGATTCCGTTAAACCTCAAAGTGATCATCTACGGCGATCGCATCATTTACTATTTGCTTAATCTGTACGACCCCGAATTCCAGGACCTGTTTAAAGTTGCTGCCGACTTCGACGACAGCATCGATCGCACGGATAAGGAAACCGAATACGCCCGACTGATCGCGACCCTGGCCAGACGGGAAAAATTGCGCCCCTTCAGTCCGCAAGCCGTCGCCCGGATCATCGAACAAAGCGCGCGTCTGACCGGAGACGCGGAAAAGCTGTCCACCCATCTGCGCAGCATCAAAGATTTATTGAGCGAATCCGACTATTGGGCCGACTATCACGGCCACAGCATCGTCGCCGGCAGCGACGTCCAGCAGGCGATCGAACACAAGATCCACCGGCTCGACCGAATCCGGGAAAAGATATACGAAAACATCCATCGCGGCACGGTTCTGATCGACACCGATAAGCGAGTGGTCGGCCAAATCAACGGCTTGTCGGTATTGCAATTGGGCGAGTTTATGTTCGGCCAGCCTTCCCGTATCACAGCAACCACGCGCCTGGGCAACGGCAAGGTAGTCGACATCGAAAAGGAAACCGAACTGGGTGGCGCCATCCATTCCAAAGGCGTGCTGATCCTGTCCAGCTTCATCGCCTCCCGCTATGCCCGCAAGACGCCTTTTTCCCTGACCGCCAGCCTGGTGTTCGAACAGTCCTATGGCCAGGTCGAAGGCGACAGCGCCTCGCTGGCGGAATTGTGCGTTATCCTTTCTTCATTGGCCGAGGTTCCTCTCCGGCAAGACCTAGCGGTGACCGGATCGGTCAACCAACTCGGGCAGGTGCAGCCGATCGGCGGCGTCAACGAAAAAATCGAAGGATTTTTCGACATCTGCAAGGAAAAAGGCATAACCGGCACCCAAGGCGTCATCATTCCGGCCAGTAACGTGAAATATTTGATGTTGCGCTGGGACGTCGTGCATGCCGCCAAAAACGGCCAATTCCATATCTACGCCGTGGAAACCGTCGACGAGGCGTTGGAATATCTAGCCGACATGGAAGCCGGTACTCCCAACCCACAGGGCGAATTTCCGCCGGGCTCGTTTAACGACAAAGTGCGAATTCAGTTGGAAAGCTTCAATACCCTGAGACAGCAATTCGCAGCCAAGGAAAAATAAGTTCCGAGTCTTGTCCAACAACCGGTATTTACGGTTGAAAATCCGGCGAGCCATCTGCTCGGGAAGCGTTGAATAAATTCGTCCGGGATTTGTCGGAGCCCGTCCATTCCGGCGCTTTGAGAAATACCGGTTAGTTCGGAATTTCCCCTCCGCTCCGGGGAGACGGCGAATCCTAACCTAAACGGCGTTATCCATCTGTATCAATTCGGCGGCGATGGCGACCGCGATTTCCATCGGCGTCCTGCTCTTGATCGGCAGCCCCAGGGGGGCGCGAATGACATCCCACTCACCCGGAGCAACGGCGTCCGCCAGATTCTCCCGGATGCGATTGATTTTGCGCCGGCTACCCATTACTCCGAAATAACGGTAACGTTTGCCCGCCAAGCGCTCGACCACCAACTGATCGGTCTCGTGGGAATGAGTCATAACGAAAACGTAACTCGTGTTTCTTTCCGGGATGACTCGGTCGATCCGCTCATAAGGCACGACGAGTTTCTCCCCTGCGAAACCGTTTCCGGTCATCGTAACCACTCCCTCCCGCTGATCGATCACCGTCAATTCGAAGTCCAGTAACGCCAGCAATCGGCTCAAGGCCAGACTGACATGGCCGCCGCCCACGATATAAGCGTGTTTGCGCGAACCGACGATTTCCCGATAGTTCCACTCGTTGCCGTTTCGGTAATCGAAACCGCAATGCGGCCGCTCCGGTGTCAAGCCGACCAGGGCCACCGCGCATTCGGATACCGAAAACAACACGGGGTTCTGCTCGCGCTGGTGCCTTTGCAGGCTTTGCAGCAACGGCAAGTCGTCCTCTCTGCACAGCCAGGCCACCACTTGCTGGGCGCCGCCGCAAATGTTGCCGGAAGCCTGTTCGCAATGTTCGTTATGCGAGCGCTTGAACAACTGCAAGCGGGGCGTCGCCAAGTCGTCCAGGCATTGCCTGGCCCACCGGGTAAGCTCGAACTCGACCCGACCGCCTCCGATCGTCCCCAGCGTTTCCCCGGCTTTCGACAGCGCCAACTTGGCACCGGCCGTTCCCGGCGAGCTGCCCGTGCTCGCCACCACCATCAACAAACACGCTGCTTCACGGCGTTGTAACGCATCGATCAGAAATTCCCAAACAGTGCGATCAGCCAAACAACACCTCGCTCAAGGAAAAATAAATGGCCATCAGTGCCGAAAACAACGAACTGGCGAAAAAACGCCAAGCCAGAACGATCCGGTTTTGGATCAGATAATTGGCCGGCAGCGCCACCGGCAAACAGTAAACGAAAGAATAACTGGCGACCGCCAGCACGTCCCACGACACGGTATGCCAGGCACCCGAGAAAACTTTGATAAACAACAGGTGGCGGGCGATCCACAACGGATTAAAGAACGCCGCCGCCAGCAGCATGCGCAGTAGCGCGCCGGCAGTTCCGGTACGCTCGAAACGCCTCGCCAGCCAGCGAAAATAGGCCGGAATCTCGATCGCATAAAGCGTCGCTCCGAGCGCCAGCATGCCCAGCATCCGGGAAACCTGGAATTCATGGCTTATCAACGTTGCGATGCTGTCGCCGGCGCAATAAATCAAACCGCCGTGGCACGCATCCTTAAATCGTAACCACGCCATCGCTACCCCGATATAACGCAAGCAACACTTTCTCCGGGGTCAGCGGTGCGGACAACTGCGGCCGACAGTCGGGATTGAACGCCTTGATCGCCTGGCAGAGCGCAAAATATCCGCCAATCCCGTACATGAACGGCGGCTCGCCGACCGCTTTCGACTGCAGCAACCCGGCGGGATTAGCGCTGTCATTTAAAAAACGGGCGTCGATTTCCGGCGCGGCGTAAATATCCGGTATCTTGTATTGAGTCAGATTGGCGGTCTGCAGCCGGCCTTCGCCGTCATAGACGATTTCCTCGCTGGTCAACCAGCCCAGCCCCTGCACCACGGCGCCTTCGATCTGTCCGAGATCGACCGCCCTGTCCAACGGCGTTCCGCCGTCATGAACGATATCGACCCGTTCGATACGGTAGTGCCCGCGCAGGCAATCGACCGTCGCTTCGACGGCCGCCCAGCCGTACACGTGATAAGCGAAAGGCTTGCCGGATTCCGTGTTGCGATCGAACGCCAGATCCGGCGTCGCATAATGCGCTTGCGCCGACAGGCCGCAGCGCGCCAAGTAGGCTTCGGTCACCAGTCGCCTCCAGTCCAACTCCGTCGGCCGGCCGTCGGCCTCGACCCGTTCCTGCCGGATATGTAGCGTACTGACGTCGGTCAGACCCAGTATCCGCGCCGCGACCCGAACCAAGCGCTCGTACAACTGCAGGCAGGCCAGCCGCAGTGCTTGGCCGTTCAGGTCGGCGCCGGTGCTGGCGGCGGTCGGCGACATATTGGCAGTGCGCGAGGTATTGGTGCTGTCGATTTTGATTCGCCGCTCGGTGATGCCCAAAGTTTGCGCCGCGACCCTGACCAATTTGGCCTTGACACCCTGGCCCATTTCCACCGCGCCGGTGCTGATACCGACGCTGCCGTCGCCATAGACATGCACTAACGCATCGGCCTGATTCAGAAAGCGGGCGGTGAAGGAGATGCCGAAGGCCACCGGCATCAGCGCCATTCCTTTTTTCCGCAGCGCGTGTTCGGCGTTGAAGCGTGCGATCCGCTGCCGCCGCGCGTCCAAGTCGAACGCCTGCTGCAATTCCCGGTAACAGCGTTCGAGCGTGCAGCGCTCGACCGTCATGCCGTACGGAAACTGCCGACCGTCGCGCAGCAGGTTGCGGCTTTGAATGTCGGCCGGATCGAGGCCCATCCGCTGCGCCGCTTGGTAAATGGCCGCCTCCAACACGAACATCGCCTGCGGCGCGCCGAAACCGCGAAACGCGGTGTTCGGTGGCAGATGGGTGCGGCAGCACACCGCGGTCGCACGCACATTGGGAATGAAATAGGCGCCTCCGACGTGAAATAACGTCCTTTCCAAGATTGCCGGGGATAAATCGGCAAAGGCGCCGGAGTTCTGATACAAGTCCACCTGGTAAGCCAAAATGCTGCCGTCCCGGGTCAGGCCGATCTTAAAATCTGCGCTGTAGGGGTGGCGTTTTCCGGTCAGGCGCATGTCTTCCTCGCGGCTCAGATGCAACTTGACCGGCCGACGTAGCCGCCTGGCCGCCAATGCGGCCAGCGCCGCCCACGGCGTCGCCTGTTCCTCCTTACCTCCGAATCCGCCGCCCAAGCGCAGCACGTCGACTTCGATCTCGTGCATCGGACATCCCAACACTCGCGCGATGATACGCTGCACCATGCCCGGCGACTGAGTCGCCGAGATTACTTTTAATTGGCCGTTTTCCTGCGGCAGCGCGATTGCGGTTTGGGTTTCCAGATAGACGTGCTCTTGGGCGCCGGTCTCTGCGCTGCCTTCGACAACCACGTCGCAGGCCGACCAGGCCGCTTCGACGTCGCCCATTGCAAAGCAGCGCGGCGGCCCGATGGTGTGCTGGCGCGCGGCGGCTATCCGGGGGTCGAACACGGCTTCCAACGGCTCGTAGTCGATTTCGCACAAGGCTGCCGCCTCGCGGGCCAATTCGGCGCTGTCGGCGACGACCAAGGCAAGCGGTTGGCCCAGATAACAGACTTCACCATCCGCCAACAGGACTTCCCGGTCCTCGACGTTGCCTATGCGATTGGCGCCGGGTATATCGGCCGCATCCAGAACCGCCGCAACGCCGTCCAACGCCAACGCTTGGCGGCAGTCGATCCGTGAGATACGGGCGTGGGCCATCGAGCTGCAAACCGGAAAAGCGTGCAAAATAGCTTCCGGCAAATCGAAGTCGTCGGCAAACCGGGCCTGGCCCAGAACATGCATCGTATTGTCCGCGAGTTTCACCGCAAATCCTCCCAGCGAAGCAACTCCGGCAACAGTTTCAGAAAATGCGCAATCAACAGTTGCCTCAATAGCAAACGCTTATAATCGATCGAACCGCGACTGTCGGCGATCGGACGGATTTCCTGCTGCGCCAGCGACAAGGCCTGTTTGATGGTGTCGGCCGAAACGACACGGCCTTGCAGAAAGTCGCCGATGCGTTGTAGATAAAGCGGCGTCTCCGCAACGCCGCCCGCCGAGATATGCGCTAAAGCAAACTCCTTTCCCCGCAATTCAAGCAACATCGCCGAATTGACGCTGGCAATATCCAGATAAGTCCGTTTGCTGACTTTTTCGAAACTGAATCGCAGCGGCCTTTCGGGACAACGAAATCGAATATCGACCAGTACTTCGTCGGGGTGCAAATCAAGCCGCTTGTATCCCAGGAAAAAATGCCTGAGCGGAATCTCCCGCCGCCCCGCTGCCGAGGCCAGCGTCAGTTTCGCATCCAGCGCCAACAAAAAGACACTCATATCGCCGATCGGCGAGGCATTCACCAGATTGCCACCGACCGTGGCCTGCTGGCGCACCGGCGTCGAGCAGACCAGTTTCAGGTCTTCTGCTATCGCGCCGAACAGACTCTGAAGAAGAGGCGACAGACGCAGCGTCTCGATCCGAGTCGTGGCGCTAAGCGTACATTCCTCTCCATGTAGTTCGATCGCTTCCCGTTCGGGCAACCACTCCACCGCCTGCCTTGCCAATTGCAAAGGCTGCCGGACCAACAAATCGGTGCCCCCGGCGACCCTGACGGCACTCGGTGTCGGTGTCAACGAGGCCGGCGGCAAGGCCGCCAAACGCTCCTTGATCGCGGCGAAATACGGCGGCAACAACCGCCATTCGATCAAATCGCCGATGCGCTTTTCGGCTGCCGACTCAGCTAGATCGAAATGGCCGCATAGCTCGCGCAGCGCCCGTTTGATACCCATGTAGCCGGTACAGCGGCACAGATTGCCGGCCACCGCGTCGACCGCCTCCTCCACTGACGACGTTCTCGCCGTCATGAAGAAGGCCGTGATTGCCATCACCAGGCCGGGCGTGCAAAAACCGCATTGTACCGCCGCCGACGCCAGCAATGCCTGTTGCAGCGGATTCGGTTCCTCGCCGGAGACGCCTTCGATGGTGACGATGTGTTTGCCGGCGACCCGCGCCAACGGCAACAAGCAACTGTTGACCGGGCGGTAATGCAGGCGGCCGTCGTTGAGATCGCCAACCAGCACCAGACACGAACCGCAGTCGCCTTCCCGGCACGCCGCGCGGGTGCCCGGCAAATGAGTTTGCTGACGCAGAAAATCCAGTAATACCGTGGTGCCCGGCAGGTCGGTGTCGATTAGGCGTCGGTTGAGTAGAAATTCCATAGGCACTTACGGCGTGAATCTGAGGCTAGCTTACCGCGAGCGGTGTAAAATCGAAACGACGGCCGTCAAACAAGCCCTGGTCGCTCAGTTTCAACGCCGGAATTACCAGTAAGGCCATGAACGACAGCGTCATGAACGGCGCCCGCAGCGGCGATCCCAACAATTTGGCCAGCCGGTTCAATTCGGCGTAATGGGCGGCAACGTATTCGGCATCGTCATCGCTCATCAACCCCGCGATCGGCAGCGTCAGGCCGTGCTTTTTGCGCTTGCCGTCGACCACGACGATGCCGCCGCGGCGCCGGATGACCTCGTTTACCGCTAGACACAAGACGTCCGCGCTCGCTCCGACGGCGATGATATTATGCGAATCGTGGGCCACGGTCGAAGCCAACGCGCCGTGCCGCAAGCCGAAACCATGGACCAACGCAACCGCCGGCGGAGCTGGCCGGTAGCGGTTAACGACCGCCAGCAACAGGATGTCCCGTTCGGCATCCGCGACGATCGCGCCGTTTTCGGTGTTGACGTCCGTTATCCACTCCTCGGTCACCAACGTGCCGTCTAAAGCCTTGATTACCCTCGCCACGCCGCCCGGGTGCGGAAGCGTAAAATCGCCTGCTACGGTCTTGCGCGCAGCGAAGCGGTTGCAATGTTCGGTCGCCACCGAGGCGATCCGGCTGATTCCCCGGCTAGCGACCGTCCGGCCGTCTATCCAGGTCTGCAGCACTTGGAAATCCTGCAGATCGTCGACCAGCACCGCGTCCATCGGATCGCCGATCCGGAGTCTGCCGACCGGCAAGCGATAATAACGAATCGGATTCAAACAGGCGCAGCGCAACACGTCGATCACGTCGTGCCCCTTGGCGACCGCGCGGGCGACCAGGCGATCGATATGCCCGCGCTGCAAATCGTCCGGATGTTTGTCGTCGCTACAGAACATCACCTTTTCCGGATGGAGGCCGATCAACTCGTGCAACGCCTCGAAATTGCGCGCCGCCGAACCTTCGCGGATTAAAATGTGCATGCCCGCGGCCAGCTTATCCATGGCCTCGCCAAGTCCGGCGCACTCGTGGTCGGTGCCTACCCCGGCCGCGGCGTAACGTTTCGCATCCTCCCCGGTCAAACCGGGCGCATGGCCGTCGACCGGCACACCGTAACGCCGCGCCAGCTCCAGTTTGTCCAGCACGGTCGGATCACCCGCCAACACGGCGGGATAATTCATCATCTCCGACAAATACCCGGCCTCGCCGCTCTGAAACAATTCCGCCAATTGCGCAATGCCAAGTTCTCCGCCGGCCGTTTCGAAAACGGTGGCCGGCACGCAGGACGGCGCGCCGAAACGGATTTTCAAAGGCGTTTGCGCGGCATTGGCGAACATGAAATGAACGCCCTTCAGACCCAGCACGTTGGCTATCTCGTGCGGATCGGACACAACCGCGACGGTACCGTGGCGGACCGCCAGCCGGGAAAACTCGACCGGCGTCAACATCGAGCTTTCGATGTGCACATGCGCATCGATAAACCCCGGCAGCATATGAGGCTGTCCGCCGCGCTGCGCGCCGAGTCGGCGAATATCCCGGATAACGCCTTGTCGCCAACTGACTTCGGCATAGAAAATACGGCCTTGCTCGAGGTCGACTACGTTAGTTTTGAAATCGCCGGAATCATCGTTCATAGCACTGATTATAATGGCGGATGGACGATCACGCTCGCAAGGAATTATCTCATCCTCCCTGTGGTAAAGCCCGTCAATCTGTGATATATGTTGATTACGAATACCGGCCCGCGCGGCTACGCCGTAGTCGTTATTGCCGTGTTAGGGCACGGATTTCCACCCGATGCGGAGGATAATGCCATGGCTTTGATCTACGCACTCTTCGCTGGCGCCTGGAGCTGGTCATGTCGACGAAATTGACCGAAGCCCTGCGCGACTCCGGCACTCGCTTTCGCGTCTTCCCCCAGCCGCGTTATTTGTCGGCGTTCGCCGAACCGGAAACGATCCGGGTCGCCGTCCCTCCCGATAAGATTCTGCCGGGCCCGGCCGACGACCGGATGTACGTGACAGACGCCGTCAACAAACAACCGTACGCCCAGTCCGACCGACCGCCTTACCGTGGGCAAGCCAACCAACCGGTCAAAGCCAAAAAAGGCCATTTCGACCATCTCGATCCCGATAGCCGTGAATTTCTGTGCGCTTCCATGTATGCCACTGTCCGATTCGTGCTGGACATCTGGGAGGATTACTTCGAGCGCCGCATCGATTGGCATTTCGACCTTGATTTCGAGCGACTGGAATTGATTCCGTTGGTGGAATGGAACAACGCCCAAGCCGGCTACGGGTTTGTGGAATTCGGCTACGCCCGGTCGCCCTACGGCGGCATCGACTTCGCCAAACCGCATTGCCAGAATTTCGACGTGCTGGCCCATGAATTCGGCCACTGCCTGATCTATGCCACCGTCGGTGCGCCCAATAACGTCAACGACCTGGCGGTCGACTATGCCGCCATGCAGGAGTCGGCCGGCGACCTGATCGCGCTGATCGCCTCGCTGCATTTCGATTCGGTAATGACCCATTTACTCGAGCACACGCACGGCAACCTGTTCAGTCTTAACGAACTGAGCCGCGTCGGCGAGCTATCGGAGAGCAAACAGGTGCGCGTCGCCTTCAACTACCTGCGGATGGCGGACGTCAACGATGAACCGCATCTGAGATCGTTGCCTTTTACCGGCGCGGTATTCGACACACTGGTGGAAATCTTTCAGCAAAACCTGATCGAAGCGGGCCTGATTTCGCAAGAATTGGGCAATCGATCGGCCAACAGCGGAGCGGGTGAAACCGAGGCGGCAAGCATCGCCGCGGCGTTCGAAGAAGCCTACCGGGGCAGCGAACAGGCCTTCGCCGAGGCACTGGCGGCTGCCCGCGACACCGTCGGCCGATTGTTGGCGAAAACGTGGTCGGACTTGTCGCCGCAGTTTCTCACCTATCACGATTACGCCCGCAGCCTGTTGCGCGCCGATCAGACCCTATACGACGGTCGCCATAAGGCTATCATGCGCGATTGTTTCGCCTGGCGCGGCTTGCAAGCCGCCGCCGATACGCGGATGTTTTCGCTTTACCGACTGCAAGACTGCGATCCGGAACCGGAACAAGCCAGGCCGGCAAGTAGCGACCCCGTGGCACCCAAGGAGAAACGCAAACGGACCGCTAAAGTTGCCAAAAAAGCCGGCGGCCGAAGCAAGTGAGGCTTCCGTTCTGCGCAGCTGGCCCGACGGTCCCTGGTGTTGTCGTCCGCTTATCGTTATTACTGGCGTTAAGCACCGCTTGCCAAGGTACGCCGATGAAGCTTGAAGACGGTAGCAAAGCGGGACTGACCATCGACGCCTTATCAATCGGGCGCGGCGTACCGGAACCAACCCTAAAGGCCTATCGGCGCATCAAACGAGTATTGGAACAGGGCCGCGACGAGGGCATGGCGTTGACGATCCGGGAAAAACGCATCGGTCTGGAAGGGGAAACCCGGATGTGTATCGAGTTCGAAAAACAACAGGACATGCACGCCATGATGGATAAGATCAAACCTCTAACCACCGGCATTGAGCTGCTGAATGTGGAAACAAAGCGCTGCCCGGATTGACGGCAGAGCCGGAGTGCAGAAAGTCCGAGTGTGACAACGACCGGGGTAATCCCCCCGACAACGAGGAGAAACCGATGAAACCATTGAGCAAATACCGCAAATCTCTTCCGCTGCTGACCTGCACCGCCGTTCTGGCGCTGTCCGGCTGCAGCGGCACGCCGACCAAACCGGAACCGGGCAAAACCCCGCCGACGTTCGCCCCGGCCACCGGTAGCAAGGTAGCGCCGGCAGAGGGCCAACGGGTGACCCGCGAAAACGCTCACCAGGCCCGAGAGGACTGGAAAAATAAATCGTTCGAGGAGTTCGAAGCCGGCGTCTACAAGGAACCCTTCCCAGGCGGCAAATATATCGTCAACGGCGATACGCCGATCGCTAACGAAAAACAGCTGCGCGAATTCTTCGAGAAGGAAATACAACAGGAAACTCCGACCGCCACTTTGCAGTCGCCCCGAAGCCTGGCCGTGATGATAAACCAAGACGGCAGCGACGCGGTCTGGAACAGCACAAAGAAGAGCCAACTCAGCTATTGCGTCAGCCGTTCGTTCGGTTCTCATTACGATGCCGTGGTGGCCGACATGCAAGCGGCGGGAGCGGCTTGGTCGCAAGTGGCCGACGTCAAATTTGTCCACTTGCCGAACCACGACAGCAACTGCACGGCGACCAATCAGTCGGTAGTGTTCGACGTGCGACCGGTTAACGTCAACGGCCAATATCTGGCACGGGCTTTCTTCCCCAATGACGCCCGTTCCGCGCGCAACGTTTTGATCGACGACAGTTCTTTCAACCTCGACCCGAACAGCAATCTCACCCTGCTCGGCATTCTCCGCCACGAGCTGGGGCATACCCTCGGTTTTCGTCACGAGCACACCCGGCCGGAATCAGGTCAATGTTTCGAGGACAACAACTGGCGTCCGCTGACCGACTACGATTCCCTGTCGGTCATGCATTACCCGCAATGCAACGGCGCCGGGGATTGGAGCCTGACCTTGACCTACCTGGATAAAAACGGTGCCGCCTGTATCTACGACCCCGCCCCCGGTTTTTCGGTCGATCCCAACATTTGCCCCGATCTGGCTCCAACCCCCACACCGACACCGACCCCGACGCCGCAACCGCAAACCTGCGAAATGCGCACCGAGGGTTATGCACAGCAGCAAATCAGCCAGAACCAGGAAAAGCAATATGGTCCGTATTCCGTGCAGCCGGGCTCACGCTTCACCGCGTTGATGTTCGCCAACGACTCCACCGGCGACCCCGATCTATACGTCCGATTCCAGAGCCAGCCGACTACCAGCAGCTACGCCTGCCGCCCGTACCTGAACGGCGCTAACGAAAGCTGCGAACTGGACGTGCCGGCAGGACAAAACAAAGCGTATGTCATGGTCCGCGGCTACAAATCGGGAAAATACCACTTGGTGGTCACCCGCCAACCGTAACATTCACCTCGAACCGACAAACCACCGGCTGCGTATAGCAGCCGGTTTCGGATTCCAGTCTCACCACCGGATCTAACTTTTTAGGGTTTTGACCCGGATACACCATTCCCTTCATGAAAACTCCGGGTAGCCATGGCCTGAGCGGAATTTAAAATCGTTTGGCAACAACCCCAGCCGCCGTCCGTCCCGTAGTTTTCGCCTAAGCCGAATTTGCCCGACATGCATTAAGTGTTCTACGGTCGTGCCGTGGAAAGCCGTCCCGTATTGCCAACGATGTTAACTCCGCCGCTAAAAACGATCGCCAAGAAAATCAACCTTTATTGATAGCCCTCCCCCATGTTCCGGCAAAGCGGATCGGACAGCGTCTTCGAAGATGACTAATGCATTAGCCGTTTATAAGCTCATACCCAACTAACTTACAAACTAGGTTAACTTAAGTTTTTCTTAATATAATCAATATGTTAAGGATAGATTAAGAAGATTGTAATATGATCGTCCCGCCTGACCTAAGTGCGGTGCAACACGCCGGCAAGTTCGCCTGGCCGTTAGTTTTCCACGTTGTCTATCTCTCGCTTTACGGCCGAGACGCCGGCAAGTGCGCGCTCCGTTGCTTAGGTTAGGTACTTTGGTGTGTGTTTTCATTTTTTACGGAGTCAATATGAAAAACTTCAGTTTATTATTAGCCGCTGCGGGAATCTCGTTGACCTGCTCGGTCGCCAATGCGACCTGGGTATCGATCTCGGGGACGACCGTCGATTTTGCTTTCGACGACAGCCTGCTAAATCCGATGTATGGCAGTTATTCGGTATCCGGAGACACTTTGTCGTTTTCGCCGGTCGATTTTTCGGCCGAACGTAGCGGCACGGTCGGCTTCGATCTGGCAAACGCGACGACGCCCGACATCAAGATTATGGCGAAAACCGGATTCGCGCTGACCGAGTTGTCCTTGTCGCAAGAAGGCAATTATTTTCGATTCGAAGACAGCGACAACTCGACAGCGGTGAGCGTCGGCGGGCAGTTTATCGTCGACAGCAACCCGAATGCGATTAAATCCGCTCAACCGCTGGACGATTCGACATCGGCAGGAGATTTTTTTGGCGGTGCCGCCGACTTTTCAACGACGGACTGGAGCACGGACAACAGCGTGATGTTGAACAATCCCGCCGATTCGGCGACCGCGAAGGTGCAAAGCTTGTTACTCGCCGCCGTCGCCACGGAAGCCTTGAACATGGCATTTATCGAGAAAACGCTGATGAGCATCAGCGCCGATACCATCCATGCCGTACCGATTCCGGGAGCGATTTGGTTATTCGGCTCGGCAATGGCCGGTTTTCTCGCCTCGGGCCGAAAAATCGTCGCCTCTTCGGCCCCATCCTATCGAGCTCGGACAGCGTAATTGACGTTCGAAAAACTTCCTATCTTTCTGTATCAAGCCTTGTGACTCTGCATACGTTGCAGGGCTTGCCTCCTCCCAGACAAGACGTCACGTTCGCCGACAACCGGGCGAACCGCGCGTTGCCGGTAGCTTCTATCACATTATCGCCCGGTACCGCTTACCGCTTGCCAACAGCTCCTCGAACTGTTCGGCGCTAAGCGGCTTGCTCAGATAATATCCTTGCAGTTCGTCGCAGCGCTTCTGCCGCAGCAAGCGCCACTGGTCGGCCGTTTCGACGCCTTCTGCGATGGTTCGAAGACCCAGACTTCTGGCCAGGCTGATGATCGAGTCGACGATGATCTCGCTATCTTTGTTGAAACACATATTCTTGGTAAACGAACGGTCGATCTTGAGCTTGTCCAGCGAAAATGCCTTCAAATAGCTGAGTGACGAATAGCCGGTACCGAAATCGTCTATCGATAATTGCACGCCCAATCGCCGTAGCTGCCTGGTGATTTCGAGCGCGGCCTTGGCGTTTTGCATCGCGATGCTTTCGGTCAGTTCCAATTCCAAAAAGCGCGATTCCAAGCGGTGGCGCGCCAGGGTCGCCTTAACCGATTCGTAAAGCACGTCCTCCTTGAATTGAGCCATCGACAAATTGACCGCCATCACCAATTCGGGGAAACCCGCCTGCTGCCATTGTGCCGCCTGGGCGACGGCCTGCTCCAGCACCCAATCGCCGATCGTCAGGATCAAACCGCTTTCCTCCGCGATCGTGATGAATTCCACCGGCGGGACCATGCCCCACTGCGGATGCAGCCAGCGCAACAGCGCTTCCGCACCGATGATCTCGCCGCTGTTGGCATCGATTTGCGGCTGATAATAAATCTGCAGTTCCTGACGCTTCAACGCCAATCTCAGATCGTGCTCGATTTCCATGCGCCGCATCGTGGCCTGCTGCATTTCCTCGGTAAAGAACGCGAATTGATTCCGTCCTTTGTGCTTGGATTGATACAATGCAGTATCGGCATTTTTCGACAAGGTCTCGTAATCGCGGCCGTTTTCCGGATACAAGCTGATGCCGATCGAAGCCGTCACGTGGAGTTGGTAATGATCGATATGAATCGGTTGTGCGATGACGTCGATGATTTTCGAGGCGACCAGCGCCGCCCCCTTGAAATTGGCTTCCGACAACAAAACGTTGAATTCGTCGCCGCCGAGCCGCGCCACGGTATCCTCTTCCCGCAAGATCCCCCTCAAGCGTTCGGAAATCTTTACCAACACCTGGTCGCCGACAGTGTGCCCCAACGAATCGTTGATATTTTTGAAGTGATCCAAGTCCAAAAACAATAAAGCAAAGGACTTCTTCTGCCGTTCGGCAACGGTCAGCTCGTGATCGACGTGCGCTCGCAGCAAGATGCGATTCGGCAGATCGGTGACCGGGTCGTAGTGTGCGAGATGCTCGATGCGTTCTTCCGACTCCTTGTGCAGAGTGATATCGGAGAAAATTGCGATATAGTGGGTAATCGAATTGTTGTTGTCCCTCACCGCACTGATGGTGAGCCATTCGGGAAACAATTCGCCGTTTTTGCGGCGGTTCCAGATTTCGCCCTGCCAATAGCTATGGTCGAGAATTGAGCGCCACAACTGTTCGTAAAATTCGCGGTTATGCCGTCCGGAAGACAAAAAGCCTGGATCCTGTCCCAATGCTTCGGCTTCGCTATAGCCGGTAATCTCGGTAAATGCCGGATTGACGGAAATTATCCGATTGCTTTGGTCGCATATCAGAATCGCATCCTGACTCTGCTGAAACACCTTGCCTGCCAATTTCAGCTCGTCCACCGCCCTGCGGCGGACGATTTCCCGGTCGTAGGAATCGAGCGCGAAACTCAGATCTTCCTTCATCTCGTCGAACAAGCGAATAATCTCGTGATCGAAATAATTAGGTTCCGAGGTATAGACGTTGAGCACGGCATAGGTTTTGCCGTTGCGGAGGATCGGAATCGCGCAGCTGGAAGCCCAATGGCTGCGCCGAGCCAAGTCGTGCCAGGGTTGGGTCGAGCAGTCGTTCAAAAAATCGTTGCTGGCGACGATCTGCCCGCTGATAAAGGCTTGAGCGGTCGGCCCCTGAGACAGAAAGTCGTCCGGATCGAGTCTGATTTTCAGCTTTTCGACATAGTCCTGGTGTTCTCCGGCGCTGACCAACGGCACGATTTCATCGTCGTCCGTCTTCTTGCCGATCCAGGCCAGTTGCAGGCAGCCGAATTCGACCGTGATGCGGCAAATCGAGCGAAATAACTCGTTTTCGTTGTCGATTTTCGCGATGGCCTGGTTTATCTGGCTGAGCGTGGCATATAAGTGGTTAAGGCGGCTAATTTTCTTCTCGCTGGACTTGCGCTCGCTGATGTCATTGATAACCGCGTAAAATACGGGTTGCAGAGGATCGTCGTGTAACTGCAAGTTGACCTCGACCGGATACAGCGTACCGTCCTTACGCTTGTGCACCGTTTCGAAGACCACTTGACCCAGTCCAGACTTCAGCAATTTCGCCAAGCGGTCGAATTTCTCCGCGCTATAGTCGGGTTTCAAGTCCAGCGGCGTCATCCGCCGCAACTCGTCCATGCTGTAGCCGAGATTATTCCTGGCCCCCTCGTTGACCTGAATAAAATGTAACGTTTCCGTATCGAAGATATAAATCTCGTTCAGAGAATGTTCCAGAATATCGCCCAAGCGCTGATTATCCGTTTCCGCCAATATCCGGGCCTGGATCTGCTCCGTCATTTTCCGGCTCAAACGCCAATAATGCAGAAAACCGAGAACCGGAACCAGGAGCACGGCGAAACCGATGAAAAAGTATTCGATCGGATATTTTCGATACCAGGGTAGCGACGGACGATAGATGAAGCCCTCCAGGCTCCCGTCGGCCCCGCGCGGCGCCATTTTCTGGCGGATGAAGATATCGGCCATATGTTGCCATCTTTCCGGATTGGTATGCCCGATCTCGATCAGTTCCGGCATCACCAACCTTTTGATGGCGTCGGCCTCGAACCGCAAATGTTCTCGCGATTTGTTGACGCCGTAGCGGGAAATCAACAAGTCGATGATCTCGTCGCTATGAAACAAGGCGTAGCGCCATCCTCGAAGGGTCGCCGCCAAAAATCGAGCGACCCGCTGCGGATGCTGTTCGATTTCCTGTTCCGTGGTATAGAGGGTATCGCCGTAAAAGTCGATGCCGTAGTCGATCGGATTGATGATTCGGTAATCGATGCCGGCCTGCTGCAGCAGGAACGGACGATTTGTCAGATAGACGCCGATCGCATCGACTTGCCCGGCAAGCAATTCGTCGACACCGTAACTCTGTTCGATAATCTCGACCTCGCTCAGCGCGACGCCTTCTTCTTTCATCATGGCGACGATGTTGGTCGCGTTATCCCCCAATTCCAACATGACCCGTTTACCCTTCAGGTCATGCGGCGTCCGGATTCCACTCTCCTTGAGCACCAACAAGACGGTGGGCGAATGCTGAAAAATCGGCGCCAGCGCCACCACCGGCTTTCCGTGCAGGCGGTAGTACAATAGGTCGGTCTGCGTTTGCCCGTATTGGGCGTTGCCGAGCAATACTTCATCGATGGATTCGCTGACCAAAGACGCTTGCCTCAACTCAACCTCTAGCCCGGCCTCGCGATAATACCCCTGATCGATCGCGGCATAAAATCCGGCGAACTGGAACTGGTGCAAGAAACGCAGCTGCACGGTAATTTTTTCCAGCACCCTGCCCTTGGCGAAAGCTTCCTCTGCGGCTAAATGGGTACCGTGCAGCAACAGCAACAGCAGCAGCGGCAGTTTGCTCAGCCGGCCGGACGCGCCCTTACATAGGCGCTGTCGTTTCGTTGGCTCGACCTCAACTGTTTCTTGCATCGGTAACGGCATGGGGATTCATTTTGCGATTGAGATTTCTCGGATCGGTTTCGCTTGAACGAGCGGTCGACGAACCGGCAAACGGGCTCTTCTCGGAATCGATTCCCGGTTCAAATCGACAATGCGCTTCTCGGTTGAGGCAAAATCGCCGGCGGATTTCTCCCGCCCGTGACCAACCCCGCCGGATCGATGGCCGCCGGCAAAGGGGCGGCTGCGGGACGAATCGAAGCCACGCTTTTGCCACGATATCGCCGATCCCGGCCCGGCTCGAGAAACGCGTACCGCAACTCCGGAGCGTACTGAATAAAAACGTACTGTTTAGAGCGTAAATCAGACCGTCCGGGACAACAACGGGCATGGCGGTAGCCATCGAAACCGCGGCGCACAGACCGTCTATCGGGGTTGGCTGCCGGTCTGCCGCTCTCGGGTTACGCTGGAGCACCGATATAATCGTAGTTACCGCCATGACTCCTGCTATTGTTCATAGATTTCGCCCGATCCGCAAATCGGACGTCGACCCTACCGCATTTTATCCGCTGCGGCACGGCCCGAAGGTTTCAACCACATCCTTCGTATGCGTTATTAAATGTAGCAGAATTCGGGCCGATACCGGAAGCAATTTCCGGCGTCGAACTAATTTACCGATTTCCGCAAGCCGGCGCGATCGACATCCATGTCCAGTCCGACGGCTTCGACAACGATGTTGTCGTCCGGCGCCGTCATCAGGAAATTTTCCAGGGTTTCCATAATGTCGTGATCGATAAACTTCGCCTTCGTGGCATCGATCTGTACCGTACTGTCGGCGTCGATCTGGAACAGTAACCTGCGCAACAAGGCCTTGTTAAGGAATGACACGTCTTTGTTCAGGGACAAAAGATAATGGGTGCCCTCCTGGAACAAGGTAATCGAGGCATGGTAGTGGGCGCGGATAACGAAATACAAACCGACGACGATGCCGATCACGATGCCCTGAAGCAAATCGGTGACCAAGATCGCCACAATGGTAACGCTGAACGGCAGAAACTGGCCCCAACCTTGACGATAGATGGTTGTGCACAGCTTGGGATTGGCCAGCTTATAGCCGGTCTGCAATAGTATCGCGGACAGACAAGCGAGAGGAATGAGGTTCAGCACGCGCGTTAAATACAAGACGCTGAACAGCAACAGCAGGCCATGGATAAAACTGGAAATGCGGGTATGCCCGCCGGCGTTGATGTTTGCCGAACTGCGCACGATGACCGCGGTCAGCGGCAAACCGCCGATTAAACCGCTAACGATATTGCCCAAACCCTGCGCCTTCAGTTCGCGGTTGGTTGGCGCCGTGCGCTTCAAGGGATCCAGTTTGTCGACCGCTTCCAAGCTCAGCAAGGTTTCCAAACTGGCGATGATCGCCAGCGTGAGCGCGATCAGATAAACTTGCGGATTGCCGAGGTAGCTAAGATCGGGAAACTCGAACAAAGCTACGAATTGTTCCAAACTGCCTGTCGCCGGTAGCGAAACCAGATGCTTGCCGGACACCGACCACGACGGCAGATAGGCGGACGCCGCGACATTGTAGGCCACCCCGAAGCCGACCGCGACCAGCGGTCCCGGAATCAAGCGCACCAGCAGAAAACGCCTAAACACCGGCAATTCCCACAACACCAAAATCAGCAGGGACATAGCGGCAATCAGCGTTGCCCCCGGCGACAGCGCGCCCAACGAGAAAACCAGTTCCTGAAAACTGGATACCGCGGTTTCCTGCATGTAACTCTCGTCGCCCTCGAAACTGACGTCATAGCCGACTGCATGAGGAATCTGTTTAATGATCAAAATGCAGCCGATGGCGGCCAGCATCCCTTTGATAACCGAGGATGGGAAAAATGCGCCGATAATCCCGGCCCGAGCAAAACCCAACCCTAGCTGACAAATGCCGGCCAACACGACACTCAGCAAGAAGCCGCCGAAACTCCCGAGTTGTTCGATGGCATTGAAGATAATTACCGTTAATCCCGCCGCCGGCCCCGATACGCTGAGCTGCGATCCGCTGGCCCAAGACACCACGATACCGCCGATCATGCCGGCGATCAAACCGGCAAACAACGGTGCTCCCGAAGCCAACGCGATACCCAAACAAAGCGGTAGAGCGACCAAAAACACCACAATCCCGGCGGGCGCGTCTTGTTTGATGTGGCCAAGATAATATCTAAGATGCTTGTGAATCATAAGATACGAAAATCGGATTATTGAGACAGAACGCGCTAACGACGCTATATGAAGAGCCTCCTTAACAGGCGCCCTCGCAGCAATACGACCCGGCATGTATCGTCACGCCGGGCCGTCATTTTTATATGAGGATAACAGGGAATCCGTTAACGAGATATAGGCGGGGAGCTTAAGCCGGCACTTCTCCGGCCAATTCGCACTCGTAAACCGGATGAATGAGGTCCCCGGGCTTGAGCGTGATTAACGGATTCAGCAGACCGTCCTTCAGATTGTAAACCCAGCCGTGAAGCACCGGTTTCTGCTGTCTGCCCCATGCTTCCTGAACTATCGAGGTGTGCGACAACGCGTGCACCTGTTCCAGGATATTCAGCTCGACCAGCTTGTTGACCCTGTCGTCTTCGCTGGCCAACGAATCGATATCGTGTTGATGTAAACGGTAGACGTTTTTGATGTGCATAAGCCACTTGTTGGTAATCAACAATCCGGCATTTTGTCTGCCCAGCGCGGCGCGTACGCCACCGCAGTTATAATGCCCGCAAACGATGATGTGCTTAACCTGAAGCACGTTCACCGCATACTGCAACACGCTCAGGCAGTTAAAGTCGGTAGCGATAACCTGGTTCGCGATATTACGGTGAATAAACATTTCGCCGGGCTCGGCATTGACCACGATTTCGGCCGGCACCCGACTGTCCGAACAACCGATCCATAAGACTTCCGGTTTTTGTTGATTGGCCATCTGCTCGAAATAGGCAGGGTTCTCGGCCTTGATTTTTTCCGCCCAATATTTGTTATTCTGTAAAAAAAGATCAATCTTTTGCATGTTACACCCGTTATGCTGAAATACCTGACAAAATCCATGCCCGGGTAAAGACTGTCGCGTCAACCGACAATACAGAACCCGTATTCGCTGTTGGTTCATCTATCTGGCATTGTATGCATCTAACCTTTCAATAACCTTTCAATAACCTTTCAAGTCTATGAACATCTTACTAATCGAGGACGACGAAGTGCTGGCCGACGGGCTCACCCATACGCTGGCCAACAACGGCTACACGGTGTCCGGGGCCAAATCCGGCGGCTATGCGGAACATTTATTGCAGGCACAGGACTTCGATTTAATCGTGCTGGACTTGGGGCTGCCCGACATGGACGGTTTGGAGCTGTTGCGAAAATTACGCGGCAAGAAGCTGGCGGTGCCGATTCTGATATTGACCGCGCGCGACGCCGTTAACGATCGTATCGAAGGAATTCGCCAGGGGGCGGACGACTACTTGACCAAACCGTTCGAATTGCGGGAATTGGAAGCACGGTTGCATGCCCTGGTCAGGCGCTGCTACGGGGGGTTCAGCAACACCATCTCGATCGGCCGCCTATTGTTGGACACGCAAAGCCGCCAAGTGCTGGCCGACGGCGAACTGTTGGCGCTGACGGCCCGCGAGTTCTCGGTACTAGAGATCCTTTTGCTGCAGGCCGGTAAAGTCGTCGGCAAGGAACGCATCGCCCAACGTTTGTCTGCGGATGGCGAGGCGCTGGCCGACAACGCCATCGAAGTCTATATCCATCGCCTTAGAAAACGCCTCGAGCCCTACAAAGTGGTTATCCGCACCGTTCGCGGCCTCGGTTATCTATTGGAAGACACTCCCCATGAATAAAACCACCAGCCTGAAGAGGGCGATTACCTTTCGCCTGATCATCCCCGTCATCTTGTTCATCACCATTGAAACGGTGCTGTCCTATTTCGTAACGCTGCATTACGTCGACGAGGCCTATGATAGGTGGCTGCTGGATTCAGCCCATTCGCTGCTACAAGAGGTAAAGAGCGAGAACGATCGGGTATACGCCAAGCTCCCCGCCGGCGCTTTGGAAATCTTCAAGTGGGACGATGTCGATAAAACCTACTTCAAAATCATCGCCGAAAACAGCGGCGTGCTGGCCGGCGATCAATTCGTCCCCGAACCGCTGACGGTGGTCGACTGGAGCAAGCCCGTTTTTTTCAACGCCTCGATTCACAACGAACCGATACGAGTGGTGTCGATGCAGGTGCCCGATAACGAGCTGCCGGAAAAGGTGTTTATCCATGTTGCGGAAACGTTAAACAAACGCCGCGACATGATGTTCGATATTTTATCGGCAGACTTGGTGCCGCAGCTGTTGTTGTCGTTGATCATCAGCGTTTATCTGTTCAAAGGCGTCAACCGCGGGCTGGCCCCGCTGCATAAACTGACCAGCGAAATCGCGCAGCGCTCTCCCCGCGATCTGAGCCCGATCCCGGAAACCCATGTTTTTGCCGAAGTCCGTACCCTGACCGACACGATAAACCATTTGCTGGAGAGATTGGCCACCGCGATCGGGTCCCAACAGCGTTTTATCGCCAATGCCGCACATCAGTTGCGTACTCCGCTGGCGGGCCTGAAGTTGCAAGCGGAGCGGGCGCAACGGGAAAAAGACATTAACGCCATGCGACCGGCCTTGTCGCAGATTCAAAACAGTGCCAACCGGGTCTCCCATATGATCACTCAACTTCTGGCCCTGGCCCGCTCCGGTCCGATCGAAGGCAATCAGCAATTCGAGCCGGTCGATCTGCGTTGTCTGGCACGAGACACCTGCATCGAGTGGGTGCCGAAAGCAATACAAAAGCATATCGACTTGAGCTTCGACGATCCGGGATCCGGTGTTCCGGTCCTCGGGGATAAGGTTTTGTTGGGGGAACTGTTGGCCAATTTACTCGATAACGCGATAACCTACGGCCGCCTGCACGGTAACATCGCCGTCCATGTCTCGCCCCGGCCCGTTCCCTGCCTGCGAGTCGAAGACGACGGCCCGGGAATTCCCGCTTCCGAGCGCGAAAAAATCTTCGAACGTTTCTATCGGATCGCCGGAAGTCCGGGCAAAGGCTGCGGTTTGGGGCTGGCCATCGTCAGGGAAATAGCCAATCTGCATCGGGCTCAGCTGACGCTTGGAGCTTCTCCTAACGGCGGTACTCTGGTAAAGGTGGAGTTTACTAGGGCCGCACGGGATGAATCTGTCCGGGGTTTCTCGGCGCAAGGTTAAAGAAAATGTGCTTTCCTCTTAAACATGCGCGATCACTCCTCGAAAACGATCGATTTTGAGCGATACATCCGACCACTACGGGTAATTCCGGTCATGTCGGCATCTCCCGTGCCAACCGCGTAAACAAGTAAAGCCTGCCCCCGTCTTCGACGCGGGCGACGCTTGTTGAGGGCACACAGGCTAAAAGCTATCTTCGATCACGACTTCGCTAATCGCCAGTTGTCCGGGACGCGGCCACGCCGCCTGAATGCCCTTGCCGATGGCGACGAACATGCTGATCACGTGGTCGTCAGGCAGGTTGATCAAGTTACCGACACGCTCGAAATCGAAACCGTCCATCGGACAGGAATCATAGCCCATGGACTTGGCGGCCAACATCAGCGTTTGCGCCGCGATGCCGCAGGAACGCATGGCCTCGTCGCGTTGCACCCGATCCTTACCCCGATAATAGTTGTCGATGGCCGGCAAGATAAACTCGACCACTTCCGGGCCGGCATCCCGCCAATAGCGTTCCGGTTGTTTTTCCCAGGCCTTCAAATCGGCGCAGAGGATGATCAGCAGCGAGGCATCGGTCACCTGCGCCTGATCCCAGGCCGCTTCCCGAATAAGACGGCGCAGGGCCTTATCCTTGACGACGACGAAACGCCAATGCTGCAGATTGAAAGCCGTCGGCGACAGCATCGCCAGCGTCAATAATTCGTTAATTTCCTGATCGCTCAGCCGATACTCGGGATCGTACTGCTTCACCGAACGGCGTAACTCTATGGCTTGTTTGGTTTCCATCATGCTTCCCCTGTCACCGCTTGTTCCCGATAATAGTCGACTATGCGTTCGACTTCATTTTTTGATCCCAGCACGACGGGCACCCTTTGATGGATCGTTTCAGGCTTGATTTCCATCATCCGTTCGCGTCCCGTCGAACATGCCCCGCCGGCCTGTTCGACGATAAATGCCATCGGATTGGCCTCGTAGAGCAGACGCAAGCGTCCGGGTTTGGACGGGTCCTTGCGGTCGAGGGGATACATAAACACCCCGCCTCGCGTCAAAATCCGATAAACTTCCGCCACCAGCGAAGCCACCCAGCGCATATTGAAATTCTTGCCCCGAGGCCCCTCCTTGCCCTGTAAACATTCCTCGACATAGCGTTTGACGGCATCTTCCCAAAAGCGCTGGTTGGACATGTTGACGGCGAACTCGCTGCAGTCGGCGGGAATTTTCATGTCGGGATGAGTCAAATAGAATTCGCCCACGTCCTGGTCCAGAGTAAAGCCGTTTACGCCTTGACCGGTGGTCAGTACCATGATGGTCGACGGGCCGTATAAAACAAAACCCGCGCACACTTGCTCGGCGCCCTTGCGAAGATAATCCTCCAGCTCCGGTTCGACCCCTTCGCGACAGCGTAAAATCGAAAAAATGGTGCCGACGGTCATATTAAGATCGATATTGGACGAACCGTCCAACGGATCGAACAAGGCCAGATACTTGCCCTTTGGGTATTGTGCGGGAATTCTGATCGGATCGTCTTCTTCTTCCGAGACCATACCTGCCAAATGGCCGTTCCACTGCAGTGCATCGACCATGATGCGGTTGCTGATAATATCCAGTTTTTTCTGCACTTCGCCCTGAACGTTTTCGGAATCGGCATTCCCCAACACGCCGATCAGATCGCCCTGATTCACCAAATGCGAGATTTTCTTACAGGCCGTCACCATATCGTTCAGCAACAAGGTGAAAGTACCCGAAACGCCGGGTAGTCCACGTTGTTGTTCGATAATAAATTGGGTCAAAGTCACTTTGTTGGTCATCTTACTCCCTCGTGCGGTTCATGATCATCGCTAACATAGCGACAGTTTACACGATTTTCAGTGCGATTTTTCACGCGCGGATCTCCGCCACCGTTCCCTTTGCTCAATCCGGTTCTTCGGGCAATGCTGATACCGAAAACGGCAATCCCTACAGCTAGCTCTCGATGCGCAAGGGACATGCGAACGCATCGACACCTATTGTAGCCGTTAGCTTAATGTCTGCTAAGCTACCGGTTAGCGTTTTCGGCAACGCTCGAAACAATGGTCTGACAAAACCATGGCGCCGATTACCGCTAACGGTTTCCGCATACCTTAACTGGCCGGTTACGCATCGTTTTTGTTAACTCGCTCAAAAATTCGAGGTCGTTCGTTGGTAAAGCGCGGCCGATGTACTATCTTCAAAGTTGCCGAAAGGCAAAACATTTCATGACCTTTATACATTCCATGCCCCGAATCGTATTCGGGGCATGTTTGACGCCTCTCCCCTACACTGCTGATGATGGAACGCTGCACTGACCAACTGAAAACCATTACCGCCCCCCCGAAAACCGTTGCCGAGGCAGTAAACCGACTTTTGACCATACTAAGTAACGAACAAAAGTTGCTGATTGCGTTGATGTCCGAAAGCGAATTGGTCGAGTTGCGCCCGACGCTCGGGGTCGCGATCAGCAAAGCCTTTGGATTGGGCGAGGACAACAGCCACCTGATGCTGGAATGCGGTACCAAGCGACCGGCCAAGGCTGCCGAAATCATTGTGAAAGAAGTCTGGAAATCGTTGACCACGGAATAAATCCCGGATGCACAAATCCCGCAATCTGCACCGATACCGACGTTATTTTGCCAGCTTGCCGCCCACTTTAAACACTAGATACAAAAAGCAAAACGCATCAAGCCCTATTCCCATACTGCACCGCTAACTTAGCCCCGAGGCCTGATGACGATATCGAACCCCGTTTTAAGGAATGAAGTCTATTACGGATGGACTATCGTCCGCTTGCGTTACCGTAATGCCTACCCACGCTTTCGGATGCGCCCCATATTGTCGAAACGCGGAAACCGAGCGGCAACTGTTCCAAAATGGTGCAAACCATATCCATGTTTAGTGCACATGCGTAGAAAGATTTCTTTCCGCTCAACCTACCGAACGAAGCGGAGATCTTTATGTCGCGAACTCCTTCCGCTGCGGCGCATTTTCATGGTTGTTGCCTGACAACACATTCAAGCGCTTTTCTGAAATCTCTGTTTGGCAAATAATACTCCCGTCGGCTCGAACCAACAATGTCCATTTGCGCCAGCGTTCGGGCCCGAATATTGCAGTTGAATCCACAAACTTCATTATTGTACAGGGGCAAATCATGACCATTCGCGTGGCCATCAATCACAAAACCACTTATCGTTTCGATCGGCTGGTCAAATTATCGCCGCATGTGTTTCGTTTGCGCCCCGCAGTGCATAGTCGAACCCCGATCAAAGGTTACAGTCTGCGTATCGAACCTAAGGAACACTTCATCAATTGGCAACAAGACCCGTTCGGAAACATTCTTGCGCGGGTCGTCTTTCCGGAAAAATCTAGGCTATTGAGCGTGGAAGTCGATGTGATCGCCGACATGACTGTGATTAACCCGTTCGATTTTTTTCTCGAGGAATCGGCGGAAAAGTACCCTTTCGTCTACGAAGATCAGCTTAAGAAGGAATTGGGGCCGTACTTACAGATTGCGGAAAACGGCGCATTGCTGAGCGACTGGCTACACGGAATCGATCTCGGCGAAACCAGAACGGTCGACTTCCTGGTGAGCCTGAACCGACAGTTATGGCAGGACATCAGTTACAACATTCGCATGGAGCCCGGCATCCAGAGCTGCGAGGAAACGCTGCATAAACGCAGCGGCTCATGCCGCGACTCCGCTTGGCTGTTGGTGCAAATCCTCAGGCATTTGGGATTGGCCGCGCGCTTTGTTTCCGGCTATCTGGTGCAATTGACCGCCGACGTGAAGTCGCTGGACGGCCCTTCCGGCCCGGACCAAGACTTCACCGATCTACATGCCTGGACCGAAGTTTATGTGCCCGGCGCCGGCTGGATCGGCCTCGACCCGACCTCCGGACTGTTCGCCGGCGAGGGCCACATTCCACTGGCTTGCACTCCCGACCCGGTCAGCGCCGCGCCGATCACCGGCGCGACCGACCGCTGCGAAGTCGAATTCGAATTCAACAATTCGGTTTCGCGTTTGCACGAGGACCCGCGTGTCACCAAACCTTATTCGGACGAGCAATGGCAAGCCATCGACTCACTGGGCCAGCAGGTCGACGAGTCCTTACAAAATGATGACGTGCGCTTAACCATGGGCGGCGAACCGACCTTCGTCTCGATCGATGACATGGAAAGTCCGCAGTGGAACACTCTGGCCGACGGCGCCCATAAACGCCAACTCGCGCATAATCTGATTCTCAAACTTGGCGACGCTTTCGCCACCGGCGCCTTGCTCCATTACGGTCAAGGCAAGTGGTATCCCGGGGAACCGCTACCGCGCTGGCAATACGGTTGTTTTTGGCGCAAAGACAATGTCCCGATCTGGCGCAATCCCGAACTGTTGGCAAATATCGAACAGGATTACGGCTTTACCCATGCCGACGCGGGTCGGTTCATGACCTTGCTATGCAAGCACCTGGACATTTCGACGAAATACATACTTCCGGCCTACGAGGACAGTATCTATTATCTGTGGAAAGAGGGCAGCGTGCCGGCCAATCTCGATCCGCTGCAATATAAACTGAAGGACAATATCGAGCGTCGCACGCTGGCCAAATTATTGAACGGCGATCTCGGAATGCCGGCCGGTTATGCGTTGCCTATCCAGTGGGACTGGCAACGACAACGCTGGCATAGCGGCCCTTGGGACTTTCGTCGTGGCACAATGTTTTTGATTCCCGGCAATTCACCGATGGGTATGCGCATGCCGTTGGACAGTCTGCCCTGGATAGCGCCGGACAAACGCGACCCGCAGGAGCCGCAAAGTCTGTTCGAGCCGCTGCCGGAACTAGGCGACTACTACGGCGAAGTGACCCGCCGCTACAGCGAATTCACCACCCGTCCCGACCCCCATCCTGAAATCAGTCGGCAACAAATCGCCGATCCGAAAGAGGAAATGGTTTCAATTCCGCATACCGCATTATGCGTGGAAGCACGCGACGGGCGCGTATTCGTTTTTATGCCGCCGATGTCCTTATTGGAGCATTACCTGGCGGTGGTCGCCGCGGTCGAGGCCAGCGCCGAAAAATTGAACATGCCGGTGGTCATCGAAGGCTACGAACCGCCGCGCGATTACCGGATCGAGCGTTTGATGGTCACTCCCGATCCCGGAGTTATCGAGGTGAATATCCATCCGTCGCGAAGTTGGCAGGAACTCGTGGACAAGACCACGCTTCTCTATGAACAAGCCCATCTCGTTCGTTTGGGCACCGAAAAATTCATGTTGGACGGTCGGCACAGCGGCACCGGAGGCGGCAACCATATCACGTTGGGCGGGGAAACGCCGTCCGACAGCCCGCTGCTGCGGCGCCCGGATTTGCTGCGCAGCCTGATCACCTATTGGCAGCACCATCCCGGATTGTCCTATTTGTTTTCCGGCATGTTCATAGGGCCCACCAGCCAAGCGCCAAGGGTCGACGAAGGCCGCGACGAAAAGCTATACGAACTGGAAATCGCCTTCCAACAAATCCCGGAAGGCGACCAACCGCCACCGTGGCTGATCGATCGTTTGCTGCGCCATCTGCTGACCGACATCACCGGCAACACCCACCGCGCGGAGTTTTGCATCGATAAACTGTATTCGCCCGACAGCGCCTCGGGCCGACTCGGCCTGCTGGAGCTTCGAGCCTTCGAAATGCCGCCACACGCCCGGATGTCCCTGGTACAAAATCTGTTATTGCGCACGCTGATTGCTTGGTTCTGGCGCACGCCGTATCGGCATAAACTGATCCGCTGGGGTACCGAACTCCACGACCGTTTCTTGCTGCCGCATTACGCGTTCGAGGATTTAAAGGAAGTCGCCGACGATTTGCAGCGCGCCGGTTTCCCGTTTCAAATGGATTGGTTGGCGCCGTTTTTCGAATTCCGCTTTCCCGTTTACGGCACCGCGAAAATCGAAAATATCGAATTGGAGTTGCGCTTTGCGATCGAGCCCTGGCATGTGCTGGGCGAGGAGATGAGCAATGCCGGCACCGCGCGTTTCGTGGATTCCTCGGTGGAACGGCTGCAACTCAAGTTATCCGGTTTTACCTTCGGCCGCTACATCATCACCTGTAATGGGCGGCGCTTGCCTTTGCGTGCCACCGGCCGCAAAGGCGAATACGTCTCCGGCGTCCGCTATCGCGCGTGGCAACCGCCTTCGGCGCTACATCCGACGATCGCACCGCACACCCCGCTGGTGTTCGACGTGTTCGACAGTTGGAACGGCCGCTCCATCGGCGGCTGCACCTACCATGTTTCACATCCGGGCGGGCGCAGTTACGACACCTTCCCGGTCAACAGCTACGAAGCGGAAGCCAGGCGCATCACCCGGTTCTGGGATTACGGCCACAGTCCGGCAGCCACCGAGGACGTCCCGCCGGTTTTCCAGGGCGGCAGCACTGTCGGCGTCTCGGGGGGAGCTTTTACCAGTCACAACAACGTCAAGCCGGGGAAGACGCCGGCCATTGAATTACCGGACGAGGAATACCCGTACACCCTAGACCTACGTTATGACAAACATGTGTAATTGCGTTAGCATGAAAAGCTGACACAACGGCCGAAATGTTAAACGATGCCGCGAGCGATGCCGGAACCCGGAATCTCGGTTTGAACGACGCGAGAATATTGGTTTTATCGCTATTTCATTTAATAACTTGCTGCGACGACGAAACGAAGTGCAGGATGACATCCACAACTGAACGTAAGGTCAATGATCAATTCGGAAACCACGGGCGTGCAAAACAAAAGCTCCGTTCCTAACCCCGCCCAGTTTTACGCCACCCGCTTAGGCAGCTACGATGAAATGCTCAGCCTGCACAACCAGGTGCAACCGCACTGGAAGCACTTCATGGAAGCGGTCGAACAAATGGGCGGGCAAGAGCTCGAAAACCGGCGCAAAGAAAGCCAGCGATTATTGCGCGAAAACGGCGTCACTTATAATGTGTATGGCGACGGCGGCCACTTTACCCGAGCTTGGAAGCTCGATCCCATCCCTCTTCTAATTAGCGACACCGAGTGGCAAGCGATCGAGCTGGGCTTAAAGCAGCGCGCTGAATTACTTAATTTGCTGTTAAAGGATCTGTACGGCCGTCAAAACCTGCTGAAAAAAGGCCGGCTTCCGGCGGAACTGATCTATGCGCACCAGGGCTTCTTAGCACCCTGCATCGGCAGTCTGTCCGAGGACGACCGGCTGACGATTTACGCCGCCAATCTGGCGCGCGGACCGAACGGCAATATGTGGGTGTTGAACGACCATACCCAGGCGCCGTCGGGAATCGGTTATAGTCTGGAAAACCGCAGCGTAATCGGCCGGGTGATGGCAGATCTGTTTCAGGATGCCCACGTGCAACGGCTGGGAACTTTTTTTGCCGCACTCCAAAAAGGGCTGGCGCAGTCCGCCCCGCACAACAAATCCGAGCCCCATATCGTCGTCCTGACGCCGGGCCCCCTGAACGAAACCTATTTCGAACATGCCTATCTGGCGGCCCAGCTCGGCTTTACCTTGGCCCAAGGCGAGGATTTGACGGTCCGCGACGGAAAACTTTGGCTACGCACGCTGGAGGGACTGCAAGCGGTCGATGTTTTGTTGCGCCGGGTCGACGACAGTTTTTGCGACCCGTTGGAACTTCGCGGCAGTTCGCAACTGGGCGTAGCCGGCCTGTTGCAAGCCGTTCGCCGGGGTAACGTTAGCATCGCCAATCCGCTGGGCAGCAGCATCTTGGAAAATCCCGGCCTGCTGGCCTTTCTCCCCGGTTTGTGCCGGTATTTTCTAAACGAGGACTTGCACCTTCCCTCTGTGGCGACTTGGTGGTGCGGCCAAGCCAAGGAACGCGACTTCGTGATTAAGAACATCGACCATTTGGCGATTAAGCCGATCAACCGCGGAGGCGCCAGCCAAGTGATATTCGGCAACAGCCTAAGCCGTGAGCAACGCTGCGAGCTGATCGACAAAATCAAAGCCAAGCCTTATCTTTATGTCGGCCAGGAACAAATCACATTTTCCACCGTCCCATCGCTGATTCAGCGCAACATCGAGGCCCGCAACTCGATCCTTCGCAGTTTCGCGGTCTGCTGCGACGCCGCCTATCAAGTCATGCCGGGCGGGCTGACCCGGGTTGCGACCGGCAAGGATCAGTTTACCGTTTCCAATCAATTCGGCGCCATCAGCAAGGATACCTGGGTGTTGGCGGGGGACGACTCGGCTCACCCAGCAACTCCGCACACCCCGAGTCCTACCGTAGTCGCCATTACCGAACCGCTTTCAAGCAGAGCCGCTGACAATTTTTTTTGGGTTGGAAGGCATTTCGAGCGTATTCTCGGCGCTACCCGGCTGATTCGCACGATACTGGTCAAGCAGACCAATCTGATGAACAGTTACGACATGGACAGCCAACTCTGCCTGCAGACTTTGTTGCGTGCCCTGACTCATTTGACGGCCACCTATCCCGGTTTCATCGACGTCGCGGAGATGTCGCCGGCCGCGCAACACCAGGAAATACTTTCGCTATTCAGGGATCAACAACGCCCGGGCACGCTGGCCTATAACATAACGTCGTTTTTCCAATCGGCGTTCAACATCCGCGACCTATGGTCTCAGGACACCTGGCGCTGTATCGATTCGATGCAGCATTACTGGAGCAGCCAGGTGCTGACGATGGCACATCCAAACCCGCAGTTGATTCGTTACTCGGCCGAACTAAGCACCCGCCTGGCGGCCTTTAACGGACTCGCCGCCGAAAGTATGACGCGCGAGTCCGGTTGGCAACTGCTGCAACTGGGACAAAAACTGGAACGCTCGCTGTCGCTGATTTCGTTGTTGCGCTCCACCATTGTCCATCAGCAGCCGGACAATCGACTCTACCCGGTGCTGGAGGCACTGCTCGAAATCACCGATAGCTTCAGCATTTATAAGCGCCGCTATCGAGCCGCCACCCGCCTGCCGATGTTGTTGGAGTTGTTGCTCGGCGACAAAAGCCTGCCCAATTCGCTGCTGTTTCAGCTGAAGAATTTGCACGACTACGTCTCCCTACTGCCCGGACACAGCCGAAAGAACCGGCTGCGCCGAGAGGAGCGTCTCATTCTGAAAGCGCACACCGAACTGCAATTGTGCGACATCGAAACACTATTGGCCGATCACGTCGGCGGCGTTTATGCCGGCCTCGACGCATTGCTCAGCGATATCGCGCAGTTGTTGCGCGACTCGGCCGACGCGATTAGCCAGAGGTATTTCAACCACATTACCGCGGCACATCAGTTATCGCCAACCTGGGCCGAGGATAACTTGTGAAATTCCATATCACCCACACCACGCGTTACGACTACAGCCAATCGGTCAGCCTCTGCCACAGCGAGGCACGCCTGACGCCGCGTAACGGCAATACGCAACGTTGTTTGTCGAACCACCTGCAGATCACCCCGGCTCCCGCCGATTACCATGAACGCGTCGACTTTTTCGGCAATCGGGTCATTTACTTTGCAGTGCAAAGCCCGCACAACCGCCTGACGGTCACCGCGACCAGCGAGGTCGAAATCAAGACCGAGGATACGCCGTCTTCTCAAACCGTCGATTGCGGGTGGGAAAACCTATTGTCTCAGCTGCAAACCATCGAGCCGAGAAAGACCGCTTCGTCTTCGGCGATGCTGGAGGCTCGCCTGTATTGTTTGGATTCGGAAATGGCGGCGGGCAGCGATGAAATTAAGAACTATGCCGAGAAGTCCTTCAAA
>JBNLFT010000005.1:0-36293 GCA_050305675.1 Methylococcaceae bacterium | reverse complement strand
CGCATATTGCGGTCGGTGACCGACAATGTGTTGAAACGACTGTTGTTCGGCATCGTCACCACCACATTGATGCAGTCCAGCTCGTTACTTTCGCTGTTGGTCATTTCTTTCATCAGCGCCGGCTTACTCGATCTTGCCGCCGGTATCGGGATCATCTTCGGTGCCAATCTCGGTACCACCACCGGAGCCTGGCTGGTTGCCGGTTTTGGCCTGAAAGTCGACATCTCAGCCTACGCGCTACCGATGCTGGCCTTCGGCGTGTTGCTGCAGTTTAATAAGTCCAAAGGCTGGCAAGGACTGGGCCACGTCCTGATCGGTTTGGGTTTTTTGTTGCTCGGGATCTTTTATATGAAGGAGGGACTCGATACCTTTAAAGAGCATATCGATTTGTCCCAGTATGCAATGACCGGAAATCGCGGGCTGTTGGTATACGTCATGGTGGGCATCGCCATAACGGTTATCATACAGGCGAGCGGGGCGACGATGGTGCTGATCATCACCGCGCTGGCGGCCCAGCAAATCACTTACGAGAACTCGCTCGCGCTGGCTATCGGCTCCAATATCGGTACCACGATTACCGCCGTGCTCGGTTCGCTAAGCGCAAACATAAAAGGTAAGCGTCTGGCCGGAGCGCACTTATTGTTCAACGTGTTTACCGGCGGCCTGGCGATCGCGCTGTTGGGGCAATTCGTCTGGCTGGTGGATCGTTTTTGCTTTGCCGTCGGCATCGACGGCGACGATTATACGTTGAAATTGGCAACGTTCCACACGTTGTTCAATTTGGCGGGAGTCGTCTTTATGTTGCCGGCGACCGGATCGATGGCAAGGTTTTTGGAAGCGGTCATGCGGGAAAAATGGGCGGCCGTGGAACAGCCGCGATTTTTGACCCTGTCCGCGTTGCGATTTCCCGATACCGCGGTCGAAACCGTACGCCAGGAAACGTTGCACCTGTACGATAACGCCTCGCACATCATTTTAAAGGCGGTCGGCTTGCATCGGCGCGACGTTTATTCCGAGCAAGATCTGCATCAGGTGATCGACACCTATCAACGGATGTCGGATTATGACATCGACGAGGCGTACGATCGCAACATCAAGGTTTTATACAGCGCCATCATCGAATTTCTCAGTCAGGCCCGATTTACCTGGGAACTGAAGCAGTCCGGCCGCTTGCACTGGTTGCGGGAGGCCAATCTGCAACTGGTGGAGGCGGTAAAAGGGATGAAACATCTGCAGAAGAACCTGCTGAAGTATAACCGCTCGTATAATCATTATCTGGCCGGAGAATACGACCGGATTCGGTATCAGGTCGCACTGGTGATTCGTGAGTTGGAAAAAATCAAGGGCCTCTCGGTCATCGACGAATTACCGTTGTTATCGTTGGACATGCTGAAGGCAAGAATCAAGGATCAGCGCCGCATTGCCATCGAAACGATAGAAAACCTGATCCGGGAACATAAAATCAGCGCAGACGCGGGTACCTCTTTAATGAACGACAACGCGTACCTTTACGACATCCAGACCAATTTGATCGCGATGGCGGAAACCGTTTTCGTTAACTATGCGGCCAAATCGGTCAAGGCGGAGCAGGAACTGGCGTTGTCCGATCACGAATTGCTCGAAGTGATCAAACCAAAACCGGTTGAAAATCATGAATAAGATTAAGCTGCTTAGCCGTTTGCAGGCGTTTTTCAATGCCGACGAGAAAGAAAAAAGGGAAAAAGCGGACGACATAAAAAATGTCATTAAAAAGCTCAAGAGCAAGCAGCGTAAGCTTTCCAAAATGATGGCCGAATGCCGGGACGACGAGCTCAAGAATGCGCTACAACTGGAAGCCGATATTATCGAGGCGCAGATTAGCAAGGGGAAGCTTGCCCTGAGACAGCTGAAAAGAAACATCTGACATAAGTGAACCGGCAACAGACGGAGGATAAGCAATAGAATGAATCGGCCGGCGCTCGCCGAAGGTAGGCAATCGAGTTCGGCCATTGCGTTCGTGCTGTCGAACACCCCGGCAATACGATAGTGTTTGACGGTCTATGCGGGGCATTTGCAACCTTAAAACGTGACGACAACGAGGGGGAGACAACCATGCAAGAAGATATGCATTATTACGGTACTTACGCCATGGCCAGGGCGGCCGGTTTGCGGGTGAAACAGGCGCGGGTGGTGGCTTACGCGGCTCAGTTTGTCGACGATGCCACGGCCAATAACAGCGAACAACACGACGACGGCGGCATGCTGCAAGCCATTGCGACCGCCCATACCAATCCGGAAGCGATTCGAAACGCCAAACGGGACCAGACCGAACAACGCAATGTATGGGTGCCGTTCCACTTTTTTCCGGGGAACGAAGGGGATTCGTTGTCGGAAAAATTGCAGTGCCGAAAGGACGGGAAATTGGCGCGGATCATGGTCAAGAATAACATCGAGCACGCCGTTGCTGTGAAACAGGAATATGGTCTGGCGCTGATGGGGGTGACGGCCCACGTCTACGCCGATACCTTCGCCCATTACGGTTTTTCCGGCGTAAGTTCGAGGCTCAACAAAGTCGACGGCACATCGTTCGAATTTCGAGTCAAGGACGAGACGATGCTGGCGTATATAAACAACAAATTCACCCGCTTCCTGAAAAAATATTCATCCAGCTTTTTGGTCGAGAACTGGCGGAAAGTCGTCAACGAGTTGGCCGAGCACTCGGTTGCCGCGTTGGGTCATGGCGGCGTCGGTACCTATCCGGACCGACCTTTTCTAAAATGGCGTTTCAGGTACGAGGAGGGAAACAAGGACTCCGGCTGGCGCGATAATCCGGCGACCTATCTTGAAGGGGCCGAGAAACTGTATCTTGCATTCCGCGAGTTCGCCGACAAGGCGGGTTTGCAACACGAGCCGGTCGATTTTGCCAGAATCAAGAGTAAGGTATCGGAAATCATTGGTTTGGAAGCGGACATGAAAGGGCGTATCGAGGCATGGAAGAAAGCCATCTTAAGCCAGCAGCTATTTGCCACCGAGTCGCGAGAACAGAACGCCTTGTCTTATTCAAAACAGGACTGGGAACAGCAGAAAAAACAATTTCCTAATTTGTCTGATTCACAATCGGTCGTCAATCAGGAAATCTATCGCTTCCATCAAGCCGCGGTTTATCACCGCGATTACACGATGAAGCAACTGTTGCCGAGGCACGGAATTGTAGTGTTATAAACTGAGTCCTGCGGCATTGCCGGCCTAAACCGGCGTCATATAAAGAGGTCGCCGTTAGGCCGAAGCCAACGGCTGGGAAAAGCGTTCCGCCCGCGTCGCGCCGTCCGGTCCGTAGGTCGTTGCCGATTGCGGTTGTCCGCGAAGGATTTGCAGCAGCCGATGATTGTGGCGGCTCAATAAATTGACGGCGGCGCCGTTTTGATCGTTCAGGGCGCGGCACTTCTTACCGAGTGCGGCGATTTGTTGCCATCGGTTTTCGGCGTTTTCGACCGGCAGTCCCGATTGCCGCGCCGTTTGAAAATATTTTTCCACGTCCTCCGGATGCATGGACAAATTCTCGGTGGACAGAATCTGGGCGAATTGTTTGGCGAATTGCTCCAGCCGTGTGACCGTTTCTTTCTTACGGTTTGCGATCAGCGCCAGATCGGTCGTCGCGGCGCGCTTTTTTAATGTGTGCGCTTCCTTTGACAGCAACTCGTGTAACCCGAGGCTTAATTCGAGGCCTTTGTCCAGCAGTTTTTCGGTAATGGGGAATGTCTTTTCTATCATATCAGGTACTGTCCAGGTGGCGGTCTAAGTTCAGCATTTTTTCGGCGATGCTGTCGGCATTGATTTCGTACTGGCCGCTGAGCAAGGCTTGTTTGACTTTAGCGACCTTGTCGAAATCGACGACCGACGCCGAAGACGTCGATTCGAGTGCGTGTTTTATTTGCTCGGCGATCGCGGCAACTTCCACTTGGCCTTGACTACTGCCGCCTTCGACCTTCGCACTGTTTGCAGCGGGCTCTTTCTTGCCCGCCGTAGTGGGCGTTAACAGCCCATTGTTTACTTTGCCGGTAACCGGATTAATAGCCATGTCGAAATTCCTGTCAGTCGTTGTCTGCTCTTAGTATCGGCATTGTAAGCAATATCTTTAATCCTATGTCAAATGTTAATCGACCGAAACCTGGCCTTGTTCGACGACCGTAGCCTCGATCACGCGTTTCGATCCGAGGTTTTTTACCCGGATGTGTTGGCCTTTACTGCCATCCATCAGGGCCTCACCGGCCATGCTGATTTCGAAGTGGGGCGAACGGGCCGAGATCTTGACTCTTTCTCCCCGTTTGACAAGCTTGCGCTCGGTCAGCAGACTGCCGTTGAGTACGGTACCGGTCGCAAGATTGCGTTTGGCTTGTTTTCCGACAGCCTGCGCCGGATCGCTTAGATAACCTTGGCGCAGGTCCGCGATATCTTGGGTCTTAACCCGCAAGTGCCGCTGTTCTAAGAGTGCGCCGCGACGTAGCGGCTGCGCCAACACCACCACCGGTTTGAACGCCTTAATCTGGGCGACGGTGAAGATAGTCCATTTCTTGCCGCTTTTGCAGTGGATGCCCAAGGAATTAAAGCCAGCCTTGAGCCCACCGGTCTGGCTGAAAACGGTCAACGCTTGTTCGCACTGCGGTAATTGCAAGCGTGGGTCCAATCGGGCCAGGTGGTATTCGAAATTCTCGGTTTCTTTGAACTCGCTGTCGATGAAGCGGTCGATCGCGCCTTGAATCGATGCGATGGATTGCCCGGGCTGGCGCGCGGCCAGCGCATTTAGGCTGCAACACAGCCCCAGCAGGCAAATTACTCTTTTGGATAACGAATACATAAGGACAGCGTCAAATTTAAGTCTCTTGGCGATAACGATGCAGAAATCAGGCCAACTAAATTTCTAAAGTAAAATAGCGGAAAGTCGTTATACTTAAAAAGCGTTGCGATTCGGCACGGATACGCGCTATTCGCGCGGGCTGTGTATTCCGTGCAGCGGGCGATTGCAAAGATTACGAACATGAGGGGTATTTATGGCTGGGGTATTGGAAGGGGTCGATCAGCGGACAAAATTAGCCGGACACAACCGATTCGAGTTACTGTTGTTCAAATTAAATAGCCGCCAGCGTTTCGGCATCAATGTTTTCAAGGTTCAGGAAGTCATTCAATGTCCGCCGTTGACTCAAATTCCGCAGGCGCACTCGGTCATCTGCGGCGTGGCTCATTTGCGCGGCAAAACCATTCCGGTGTTGGACTTGTCTTTGGCAATAGGCCTGCCGTCGGTCACACGCGGGCCCGGCTCGTATGTCATCGTCACCGAATATAACCGGGCAATCCAGGGGTTTTTGGTGCATTCGGTCGACCGCATCATCAATATCGGCTGGGACGCCGTGAAGGCACCGCCGAAAGGCGCCGGTAGGGACGGTTATTTGACGGCCGTGACCGAGTTCGACAAGGAACTGATCGAGGTGATCGACGTGGAAAAAGTCATGAAGGAAGTGATGGGAGCCAGAGAAGTCGCGTCGGCCGAGCTGATCGACGGCGAACTCAGGGGAAGGGAGGATCACGTTATGGTGGTCGACGATTCCATGGTCGCCAGGAACCAAGTGAAAAAGGTTTGCGAACAAGTGGGCGTCACCTGCTCCTTGTTCAAGGACGGACTCGAGGCCTGGGAGCATCTAAACGATTTGCTGAAGCAAGGCGTCGATATTTCGGACTACTACAGCATGATCATTTCCGACGTCGAAATGCCGCGGATGGATGGTTATACCCTGGCGACCAAAATTAAAAACGAACCCCAGATGAAAGACGTATACCTGATTCTGCATACCTCGTTAAGCGGCGTCTTCAATACCGCTATGGTCCAGAAAGTCGGAGCCAATGAATTTTTGGCGAAATTCGAGCCGGACGAGCTGGTGCTGACGTTACAAAGACAGTTGAAACGCCATCATGAGCAATTTGCGCAATGAGCGGATTCCGCATTGTGTTAGCTGCGTATGCTTCGTTCGGCTGTCCCGGTAAAAAGCGGAATGTTGGCCAATAATCCCCAGTCCAACACGAAAATAAATGCAACCGAAGCCGAATACAAGGCGATTCGGGATTTTTTGTACCATTCTAGCGGCATCGTTCTGGGGGACAACAAGCAGTATTTGGTGCAAAACAGGTTGTCTCCGGTACTGCGAAAATTCGATTTGACCTCGTTTGCCGACATGGTTACGGTCTTGCAATCGCCGACTGCGGCGGCCCGCAATATCCGGGCCGCGGTGATCGACGCGTTGACCACCAACGAAACGTTCTGGTTTCGCGACGGCTCGCAATTCTCGGTGTTGAATAAGGCCGTGCTGCCCGAATTGCTCAAGCAAAAAACCGGAACCATCCGAATCTGGTCGGCGGCCTGTTCGTCGGGCCAGGAACCGTATTCGATCAGCATGTGCGCGGACGATATCGTGCGCTCCTACGGCAAGGGGCGGAACATTCAGATTATCGGGACCGATATCTCGGAAACCGTGCTTTCCGAAGCCAAGAACGCTCTTTATTCCGAACTGGCGTTGTCGCGGGGTATCGAGCCGGCCGATAAACAGCGCTTTTTTCTAAAAACGCACGATGGCTATCGGATTAAACCCGATATCAGCGAACGAGTGCGCTTTCAGCAGTTCAACTTGTTGAAACCGTTTTCGGTGTTAGGTCGTTTCGACGTGATATTTTGCCGCAACGTATTGATTTATTTCTCCGACGAAATCAAGCGCGACATCCTGCAACGGATGGCCGGCGCGTTAGAGCCTGGAGGCTATCTTTTCCTCAGCAGCACCGAATCGATGCCGATCGGACTCAACGAGTTCGAAGCGGTCAAGGGCGCTGTGCGCTATTTCAAGAAGGTCGGCAGGTCGTGAGCCAGCCCGCCGGATTCCTTGTTCCCGTTCAATTTCTAAGGCAGCCAGCGGTAACGACGAATTTTTGACGTCTTCGCTTGCCGTCCGCGCGTGGTCGGGCGTGCTCACCGGCGGCCAAATCTTGCCGCTTTAATTTCGTCAGCCGGCAATTTAGAGCTGCAACTTCTTGAATCGTTGCGGATTTCAGTTGGCCGTCCAAGCGCGTTTCTGTTCTCCGGCGCTTCATCTCACTCATTTTTCTCAATAATTAAGTTTTGGTACATAAACTGCTTAGTGTCTTTCAACAGACGCAAAGGTGGTGCTTATGACAATCAATTTTGACAGTGTCCTGGGGATACATCCCCAGGCGTTAATGTTGCGGGAACAACGCAGCGAATTGCTGGCGTCGAATCTGGCTAATGCCGATACGCCGAACTACAAGGCGCGCGATTTGGATTTCAGGGCGGTGCTGGAGAATGCACGTTTCCAGTCGGCTTCCTCTCCCGAACGGACCCAGTCCGGGCATTTGGGACCCAGCCGGCATGCGCTCGAGGCCGCCGCACTGTACCGCACTCCACAGCAGGCGTCGTTGGACGGTAATACCGTCGACAGCCATATCGAACAAGCAAAGTACGCGGAAAACGCGCTGCAGTATCAGGCAAGTCTGCGCTTTATCAATAGTAAGTTTTCAGGACTCATGACGGCTATAAAAGGAGAATGATCATGACATCGATGAACATATTCGACATCGCCGGCAGCGGGATGAACGCTCAGTCGTTACGGCTCAATCTGGTCGCCAGCAATATTTCCAACGCCAACAGCGTGAGCAGCAGCGTCGATCAGGTATATAAATCGCGGCAACCGGTATTTGCCGCGGAATTGAAAAATATACTCGATAAAAACCAAGCCGCCGCCGGCGTCAACGTCCTCGGCGTGGTGGAAAGCCAGGCGGCGCCGGTGATGGAATATGCGCCCAATCACCCGATGGCGGACAAGGCCGGCTATATCTATAAGCCGAACGTCAACACCGTCGAGGAAATGGCCAATATGATGTCGGCCTCGCGGGCATATCAGAACAACGTCGAGGTCCTTAATACCGCCAAGGAACTGATGTTGCAAACGTTACGCATGGGCCAATAGGAGGTGTGAGATGGCTGTTAACGCATTGGATACCTATAAAGATCTGGGGTTGGCTACGGTCGACAAGGCGAAAAAGCAAGAGCAGAGTCTGCAACAGGAGCAGTTTTTAGAATTGCTGACCACGCAATTGACCCACCAGGATCCGCTAAAACCGATGGAGAATGGGGAATTTCTGGGACAGATGGCCCAGTTCAGCACGGTTTCCGGGATTCAGGATTTGCAGGCGTCGTTCAAGGAGTTCGCCAGTTCGATCAGCTCCGATCAGGCGTTGCAGGCGGCCTCCTTGGTCGGGCGCCAGGTGCTTGCTCCAAGCAGCGAGGGATTGCTGGCCGCCGGCGGTACGATCAGCGGTCGCTTCGAATTGCCGGCGTCCACTTCCGAGGTCAAGCTGAAGATCGTCGACGCCTTGAGCGGCGAAGTGGTCAGGACCGTCGGCTTGGGCGATCAGGCTGCCGGCGAAGTGGCGTTCGAATGGGACGGCATGACGTCCGACGGCGGGTTCGCCGATCCCGGCCTGTACCGGGTCGAGGTCGAGGCAAACATCGACGGCGAAAACACGGCGTTGCAGACGCAAATCAAGTCGGCAGTCGAGAGCGTGACGATGGCCAATGCAAGCCACGGTTTGCAGGTCAATCTGGCCGGACTGGGGGCTATCGATTTTAATCAAATCAAGCAGATTCTATAACAGGAAGGTGTCAAATGGCTTTTACCACAGCATTAAGCGGACTCAATGCCGCATCCAATAACCTGGCGGTGACCGGCAATAACATCGCCAACTCCAACACCACGGGTTTTAAAAAATCGCGCTCCGAGTTTGCCGACGTTTATGCGGCAAGCCTGGGCGGCGTCAGCTCGATCACCCCCGGCGCCGGGGTCAGGGTGGCCAATGTCGCCCAACAGTTCAATCAGGGCAATCTGCAGTTTACCGACAACAGCCTGGACCTGGCGATCAGCGGCGAGGGTTTTTTTACCTTGGCGGTCAGTTCCGATCCGAACGACATCAACGACAGGGTTTATACCCGGGCGGGCGAATTCAAGCTGGATAAGGACGGTTTCATCGTCAACAATCAGGGGCAGGCGCTGTTGGCCTACCGGCCCAACGGCACGACGGTGGCCGACGGCTTCAGTACCGGCGTTCTGCAAACGTTGCAAATTAATACCATCTCCGGCCAGCCGCAAGCTACCGATCGCGTCGAGATGACGCTCAACCTGGACCAGGCGGCAACGACCGCGTTAAACCCGACCTTCGATCCGCTGGACAGCAGTTCGTTTAACAACCAAACGTCGGTAACCATCTACGACTCGTTCGGCAACAGCCATTTGTTGACCACCTACTATGTCAATAAGGGCTTGCAAACCGACCAGACGGACCCTCTGGCGCAAGCGCCCACCTGGAACGTTTACCATTATATCGACGGTACCGACCCGGCCAATCACGTGCAACTGGCCAACGGCGACAATTTTGCCGTGTTGCAGTTCGATTCGGTGGGAAATCTGAAATTTCCGGTAAACGGGTCGGGAGTGGTCGACGGATTGGTCGATCTGGCGCCTTATACCATTACTCCTCCGACCGGAGCGGACAATATCGACATTACGCCGCTGAGCTATTTCGGCACCACGCAGTTCAAACAGAAATTCAGCGTTAACACGTTGTCGCAAAACGGGTTGCCGGCAGGACAGTTGACCGGCATCGATATCGACGACGAAGGGATCATTTTTGCCCGCTTCAGTAACGGCGGGTCGAAAACCTTGGGCCAGGTCGCGTTGACTCGCTTCTCCAACCCGCAGGGACTGACCAAGCTCGGCGATACGTCGTGGGCGCAAACCGCCAATTCCGGTGAGCCGGTCGCGGGCGAACCCGGCGCCAATAATTTCGGTCTAATTCAATCGGGCGCGCTGGAAGCGTCGAACGTCGATCTGGCGGCGCAGTTGGTTAATTTGATCGTCGCGCAACAGGCTTATCAGGCCAATGCGCAAACCATTACGACCGAAAACACCATCATGCAGACCATCCTGAATGTTTAATTGATTGGAGAGCGGTAATGGATCGCAGTCTTTATATCGCAATGAGCGGCGCCAAGCAGACCTTGCTGGCGCAGACGGCCAACGCAAACAATTTGGCCAATACGCAAACCACCGGATTCAAGTCGGACTTCGAACAATTTAGGGCGATGCCCGTATTCGGGCCGGGTTTTCCAAGCCGGGTTTATGCGATGACCGAGCGGCCTGGAAGCAATTTAAGTACCGGCCCGATCCAAACCACCGGCCGCGAGCTGGACATCGCGGTCAAGGGCGACGGCTGGCTCGCGGTACAGGGCAACGACGGCCGGGAAGCCTATACCCGCGCCGGCGATCTGCGGGTGACGCCGCAAGGACAGTTGGAGACCGGTTCCGGCCTGCAGGTTCTTGGCAACGACGGCCCGATCGCGATACCTCCCTATACCAAAATCGACATTGGCCGCGACGGTACGATCAGCATCGTGCCGCAGGGGCAAAATGCTGCCACCCTGGCGGTAATTGACCGGATCAAACTGGTCAAGCCGGATCCGGCGAATCTGGAAAAGCGCGACGACGGGCTTGTCCATCTGAAACAAGGGCAGCCGCCCGAGCCGGACGCAGACGTCGTGCTGATCCAAGGCGCCCTGGAAGGCAGCAATGTCAACGCAATAGCCGCCATGGTCGACATGATCGAATTGGCGCGTAATTTCGAATTGCAAACCAAGGTCATGAAAAACGTCGACGACAATGCGGCGGTGACCGCCAGATTGATGCAAATGGCATAAAAAATGCTGAACTTCTGGTAAGACAAAAAATTGTCATCAGGAGGGCAATATGACAGAACGAGCACTGTGGGTAGCCAAATCCGGTTTGGATGCCCAACAAACCCGAATGGCCGTTATTTCGAATAATCTGGCCAACGTCAATACCGTCGGTTTCAAGAAATCCCGGCCGCTGTTCGAAGACCTGGTTTATCAAAATGTCCGCCAAGTCGGCGCGCAATCGACCCAAAACACCGAACTGCCTTCGGGCCTGCAATTGGGTACCGGAGTCCGCACGGTGGCCACCGAAAAACTGCATACCCAGGGTAACATTCAGCAGACCGAGAACTCGCTCGATGTCGCAGTCAGCGGCCGCGGTTTTTTTCAGATTCTGATGCCGAACGGCGATATCAATTACACGCGGGACGGTTCCTTCAAGCTGAACTCCAACGGCCAGCTGGTGACCTCCGGCGGTTTGGAGGTGGAGCCGGCGATGACTATTCCCGCCGATGCCATCAGCATAACCATCGGCCGCGACGGCACTGTGTCGGTCCTGCAACCCGGCAATCCGACGCCGGTGCAAGTCGGCCAGTTTCAATTGGCGGATTTCGTCAATCCAACCGGACTGGAACCGATCGGCGAAAACCTGTTCCGCGAATCGGTGGCCAGCGGCGCGCCGATCGTCGGTACGCCGGGCGAGGACGAATACGGCAGTTTGTTGCAGGGTTCGCTCGAAACCTCCAACGTCAATGTCGTCGAGGAACTGGTCAACATGATCGAGACCCAGCGGGCTTATGAAATGAACTCCAAGGCCATTTCGACCACCGATCAGATGTTGTCCTTCGTTACCCAGCAACTTTAACAGGGGGAGGCGACGATGAAAGCCCGAATCTGTATCTTGTGCTGGTGCGCCGCCGGTCTGCTCGGCTGCGATACCTTGCCCAAGCGCGACCCGAATTTTTCGCCGGTGCAACCGGCCGATTTGAGACCGCCGCTGCAGACCAACGGCGCCATTTACCAAGCGAACTTCGACATGCGTTTGTTCGAAAACCATGCGGCGCGGCGAATCGGCGATATTCTGACCGTGACCCTGACCGAACAGACGCGAGCCAAAAAAATAGCCGATCAGGACGCTTCGAAAGACAATTCCATTTCGGTGACTGCACCGACTTTATGGGGTGTCGCCAGCCAGGCCTTGTTGGGTCACGATCTGCAAACCAGCATGGCTTCCTCGCACGAATTCGTCGGCGAAGGCGAGGCCAACCAGAGCAACAGCCTGACCGGTGATATTTCGGTCACGGTGGTCGAGGTGCTGCCGAACGGCAATCTGAAGATCCGCGGCGAAAAACGGTTGACGATGAACGACGGCAGCGAATACATCCGCCTGTCCGGCATCGTCAGGCCGCAAGACATAACGGTCAGCAATACGATACCGTCGACCAAGGTGGCCGACCCGACCATCATGTACACCGGAGACGGTTCGGTGTCCGATTCGGGCAAGATCGGTTGGCTGGCGCGCTTTTTCCTGAGTCCGCTGTTTCCGTTTTAGGAGGATGGTGATGAACACGCTTCGAATCATACTATTGGTCGTCCTGGCATTGTCGGGAACCACACTACGCGCCGAACGCATCAAGGATCTGGCGTCGGTCGCCGGCGTGCGCAGCAACCAGCTGGTCGGCTACGGCCTGGTGGTCGGTTTGCCGAAATCCGGCGACAAAACCAAATTCACCGGGCAGAGTCTGGTCAACATGCTGACCCAGTTGGGCATGAATTGGCCGCAAGGCGTCGACCCGAAATCGAAAAACGTCGCGGCGGTGGCGATCCATGCCGAATTGCCGCCCTTCGCCAAACCGGGGCAGACGATCGATGTCACCGTGTCGTCGGTCGGCGACGCCAAGAGCCTGCGTGGCGGAACCTTGCTGATGAGCCCGCTGAAGGGTGCCGACGGCAACGTCTACGCCGTGGCCCAAGGCAATCTCGTGGTCGGCGGCCTCAGCGCTTCCGGACGCGACGGATCCAAGATAACCGTCAATAATCCGACGGTCGGCCGGATTCCGAACGGAGCGACCGTGGAACGCACCGTACCGACCCCGTTCTCCCAGGGTAACGCCGTGATTTTCAACTTACATAACGCCGATTTCACGACCGCTAACCGGATGGTGGAGGCGATCAACCGGGTGTTGGGGCCGGATACCGCGCGCGCCTTGGACGCGACCTCGGTCAAGGTCAGCGCGCCTGCGGACCCGTCGCAACGGGTAGTGTTCGCCTCAATGGTCGAAAACATGACGGTGTTGCCCGATGATGCGCCGGCCAGGGTGATCGTCAATTCCCGTTCCGGGACCGTCGTCATCAACAGCAAGGTCAGAGTGCAGCCGGCCGCCGTTTCGCACGGCAGTTTGACGGTGACGATCAGCGAAAATCCTCAGGTCAGCCAACCGGCGCCCTTATCCGGCGGGCAGACCGTCGTGACCTCTCAGTCCAATGTCAGCGTCGAAGAGCAGGGGGCGAACCACATGTTCGTTTTTAATCCCGGCGTCTCGTTGGACGAAATCGTGCAGGCGGTCAATGACGTGGGCGCCGCGCCGAGCGATCTGGTGGCGATCCTGGAGGCGCTGAAATCGGCCGGCGCGTTGCGAGCGGAACTGATCGTCATCTAAGAGGTGAACCAGATGTTGAATGTGCACAAGGCCGACGTCTATACCGATTTCAACGGCTTGGCCGGACTGAAGAAAGACGCCCGAAGCGACAGCCCGGAAGCGATCAAGGAAGTCGCCAAACAGTTCGAGTCGGTGTTTTTGAACATGGTATTGAAGAGCATGCGCCAGGCCAAGCTTTCCGACGGCTTGTTGGACAACGATCAAAGCGAGTTTTACCGGGATATGTACGACCAGCAGTTGGCTATCCATTTGTCCGGGGAACCCGGTATCGGTCTGGCCGAGTTGATCGCTCGCCAACTCAGCCCGAAGCCGCAAGCGCAAGACCGGCAGCAGCCAATGGCCGCGGAAGACTATCTGAACCGGTCGGTCGCGGTTGCCGTCGGTCCGCGGCCCGGAGCCGGCAAACGGCCTTCGTCCGGCGCCGCGACGCCCAGCGTTCAGCCAGCGCAGACGCCGACCGAGGACGTCAAGAATGCGGCCGAACGGCCGATAACCAATCAACAGCAGTTCGTTGCCCGACTGCGGCCTCACGCCGAACGGGCGGCGGCCGAACTGGGCGTCGATGCCGGCGTGTTGCTTGCGCAGGCGGCGTTGGAAACCGGGTGGGGCAAGGCGGTGTTGAAATCCGGCGACGGCGACAGCAGCCACAACCTGTTCAACATCAAGGCCGACAAGCGTTGGCAGGGCAGGCAGGTCGGCCAACAAACGGTCGAATTCGTGGACGGTATTGGGCGGCAGGTTATGGCCGCTTTCAGGGCCTACGACTCTTATAGGGAAAGCTTCGACGATTACGTGCGCTTTATTAAAGACAATCCGCGTTATGGCAACGCCCTAAAGATGACGGACGATCCGGAACGCTACATGCGTGAATTGCAGCGGGCAGGCTATGCGACCGACCCGGCATATGCCGCCAAGGTGATGCGTATCTATCGTGGCGATGCGATCGGCGGGGGCGCCGCGTTGGTGGCGATGAGATGATACGCCGTTTCGCCCGTTACGGGGATTTCATAGAGGGCGGTTACGATGAACTTGATGACAAGGTGACACGATGACCACGGGAATTTTAGGCACCGCTATTACGGGGTTGATGGCCTTTCAGCGTTCGCTCGATACCACCAGCCACAACATTGCCAACGCCAATACGGAAGGTTACAGCCGGCAGCGGGTCGAGCTGGGAACCATGCCGGCGCAGTTTACCGGCGCCGGCTATGTCGGCAGCGGGGTTAAGATCGAAAACATTGCCCGCGTTTACGATCAGTTTCTCAATAACCAGCTGCGTTCCAGTACCTCCGCATTCGGCGAAGCCGACCGCTACCGGCAGTTGACGGAACAAGTCGACAATCTGGTCGCCGATCCGACCACCGGGATGTCGCCGGCCATCAAGACTTTTTTCAATGCCGTCAATGAATTGGCCGACGATCCGTCGTCGATTCCGGCGCGCCAGGTTTTATTGTCGCAGGCGGAGATTTTGACTCAGCGCTTCTCGACGATGGGCGGGCGCTTGGAGCAATTACGCGACCAGGCCAATGAAGATTTGAACGTGGTGGTCGACAACGTCAACTCCTATGCGGCCCAGATTGCCGACCTGAATATCAGGATCGCGGCCGAATTCGGCCGTCCCAGCGGCGACCAGCTGCCGAACGATTTGATGGACGAGCGCGACCGGTTGCTGGTTAAGCTCGGCGAGCTGGTCGACGTTTCGGTAGTGCCGGCCAACAGCAACATGGTGAGCGTATTTATCGGCAAGGGGCAGTCGCTGGTGTTGGACGGAACCCACAATCAATTGGCGACGCAACAAGCGGCGTTGGATCCCAATCATCTGGAAATCGCCCTGACCCAGGCCAACGGCGCGCCGCAAGTCATCACCCGGCAATTGAGCGGCGGCGAACTGGCGGGCATTTTGCGTTTCCGCGACGACGTGTTGGATCCGGCGCAGCAAAAACTCGGCGCCGTCGCCGCCAGCATCGCGATGGAGTTTAACGCGGTCCATAAGGCGGGGTATGATCTCGACGGCGAACCCGGGCTCGATTTCTTTGCCGGATTCGGGAGCGTTCCGGTAACGGCGCTGCCAACCAGTTCCGGTTCAATCACGGTCGCTTATGATCCGGCCAACATCGGCAATCTCGTTGCCAGCGATTTCCGGCTCGACGTTTCCGGGGCCGGGCCGACTTACACCCTGACCAGGTTAAGCGATAATACGTCGATCAATCTGACTGCCGACGGTTTCGGCAATTTAACGGCAACCGCACCCGACAACCTGCCCGGCATCAGCATAGCGTCGACCGGCCTGGTGGCGGGCGATTCCTTCCTGATCAGGCCGGCTTACGATGCCGCCAAAGACATTTCCGTTAACGTCAGCGATCCCCGAGATATCGCCGCGGCCACTAATATCGAGGCCGACGGCGTTTCGGTGATTAACGGGCCGATGCCGGGCGACAACCGGAATGCCCTGGCCTTGGCCGGGCTGGAAAACAAGTTGGGGATGTTGGGGGGAACGGCGACGTTCCAGGATGCGTACGGGCAAATGATTTCCGAAGTCGGTACGCTGGCCAATGAGGCGCGGATCAGCGCTTCGGCGCAGGAAACTCTGCTCAACAACGCCAAGGAGTCGCAAAGTGAGGTATCCGGCGTCAATCTTGACGAGGAAGCGGCTAATCTGATCAAGTTTCAGCAATCTTACCAGGCGGCGGCGCAAGTGGTCGCGATAACCAACACGTTGTTCGATTCGCTGTTGAGCGGCCTGAGGTAGGAGGGGTTATGAGAATTTCTACGGCGTGGAGCCAACAGCTGGGCGTCAATTCGATGCTGGCGCAGCAGGCCAAGCTCACCAAAACCCAGATGCAATTATCCACCGGCTTGAGAGTATTGACGCCGGCCGACGACCCGGTCGCGGCAACGAGGTCGCTGGATTTGCAGGAAAGCATCGACAAGACCGCCCAATACCAGAACAACATCGCCACCGCTAGGGCGCGCCTGAATATCGAGGAAAGCAGTCTGGCCGGTGCCGAGAACGTGTTGTACCGGGCCAAGGAGTTGACGATACAGGCGCTGAACGCACCGCTCAGCGAGAACGACCGGATGTCGATCAAGTTCGAGATCGATCAGCTGCTCGACAACATGGTCGGAATCGCCAACACCAAAAACGCCAACGGCGAGTATATTTTTTCCGGCGATTTGTCGAGCGTTCCGGCTTTCGCCTGGAACGGCGACGCCAACGCCTATGTCTATCAGGGCGGGGTCACCCAACGGACGTTGGATATCGCGCCCGAACGGCGGGTGGCCGACGGCGATTTGGGGATTGACGTTTTCCAACTGGTGGCATCGGTCAGCCAGGAAGGCGATGCCACTTTCAACGCGCAGACGCTCGACCGGCGCAGCATCATGGACACGCTGCAGACGTTGTCGGAAGCTTTGGCCGGCGTGTACGATATACCGCAGGCCGCGATCGTCGGCAGCCGCTTCGCGCGTTACGGTTACGATTATTCGGCCGCCAACGTTTCGTTCGAACTGACCAACGACACGCCGAACACGGTGCAGGTGGATCTGACCCAAAACTACGCCAGCCTGCAAGCGGTGGTGGACGACATCAACGCTCAGTTGGCCGGTTCCAATATGCAGGCGATCGCCAACGGTAACCGGCTCGAATTCGTGTCGTCGACCGAAGGCAGGAATTCGAGTATCGAGTTGACCACCGGCGACGCGCAATTTCTGGCCGATTTCGGTTTCGCCGTCGGCGATATCGGCACCGGGATCGATCTGTCCGGTACCGTTACCGGCAGTAAAACACTGTCTTTTCCGACGACGTACGCCGGCTCGCCGGCTACCTTCGAACTGGTGGCGGGCGACGGCACCACGGCCACGATTACTCTGGACGATCCCTACGCCAGTTTGAACGATTTGGTGAGCGACATCCAGACCCAATTGGATGCGCCGCCTATGAACGGCCGGATTATCATCGAACCGGGTGCCAATCCGCTGTCGTTCGTCGCGGTAAGCAACGGTACGCCGGCGGCGGTGACGATCAACGACGTCAGCGGCGGTTTTTTGGCCGATGCCGGCTTTAGCGACGGACAGACGGGGCGGGTCTATAACGCTACCCTGGACGACGTATTGAGCGACCTGGACAGCGGCCTGGAAAGCCTGTTACAGGCTAGAACCAGGGTCGGGGCAAGGCTGAACGCGTTGGACGACCAGGAAAATCAGAACGAAAAGTTTACCGTGGACATGCAGTCAACGTTATCGGAAATTCAGGATTTGGATTATGCCGAGGCGATCAGCCGGTTTAATCTTGAAAATACCGCATTGCAAGCCGCACAGCAGGCATTTGCCCGGGTGCAAAATCTGTCGTTGTTCAATTTTATCTAGCCCGGATATTTCATGAAGGGAATGGAATTTCTGGAAAATCGGGCGAAGAAGGTTGGACAAACATCACGAATGCCATAGTCAGCTCTGGCTTGAGTGATTTTGTTCAAGATTCGAAGGCCGATTGTTCAGAAAACCATTCAGGCACAAACTGTACCAGATAAACATGAGTCATATCAGACCTAAGGCATTGGTTCTAAATAATTATTTCAAATAGTAAGGCCGCCTTTGCGAAATATCCGGGCTCGGACGGCGCGTGCCGGGCCGTCGCCTGGGAAAATAGGCGCTCCCTCAACCGCACGCTGAGAAATCGAGGGCGGTTTTATTCAGGGCGATTGCCTGTCGTGGCAATGCCTCTTGCGCGGCTTACAAAATGCTTCTAAGCTCGCGTTCGATATTTTGCATATAACGCTGGATGTTCGATTCGAACGCCGGCGTGATACTTCTGATGGTACAACCGATACGTTGTCCTTTGTCGGGTTTGTCCGGATTCAAGTGGAATTTGTTTTTTACGACGAACGACAGCGTCTCTTCCATGCCGTTGTCCAGATGTAATAGGCAGCGGCTGAATTCGGCGGTCGGAATCAGAAATTTGGATAAATCCAGCCGCTCGTTGATCATCGAAAACCCGGAAATGCTGATATCCATCAGTTTGAAGCGAACCCGTTGTTCGCTTTCCCGTTCTTCGTCGACTATACCGATTTCACAGTAGCTGTCATGGGCGAGCGGAACCTTGATGCGGTAAAATTTACGGCGCTGCATCCAAAACAGCGAGTCGGGTATCGGCATCGAAAAAACCGCATGGCCGTTGATCCGGGTCTTGGCGAGATTGCGGGCGCGGAAAGCGACCTTGATGCCCTCGTATTCGGTACGAAATTCGGCATCGGCGGAAGCCAGCAGTTGTTTGTTCAGATATTCTTTCGGGCCGTAATCAAGCAGCAGCAGTTTTTTTTTCGGATCGACCTCGATAATGGTGGTAATGAAGGAATCATTGTTTGCACCAAAATGCGCCGAGAGCAGACAGTTTTTTTTTCGGAGACTGGTCAGGTTGCTGAATACCTGTTTCGGGTTCTTGACGAAATATTCGGAATCGTTATCCATGAACTGAACAAATATATTACGGATCGGTAAGCTTGGTATTGTAGAATATTTGCCCTTTTCATGCATGTTTTAAAAGGTTATTTGTCAATGGGATGGCTACTATTGTTCACCGCCGGTTGCTCGGAAATCGTGTTCGCGTTGAGTCTCAAATATAACGAGGGTTTCAGCCGCTTATGGCCGAGTATCGTGACGATGGTTTCCGGCGGAGCCAGTTTTTATCTGTTGATGTTGTCGCTAAAGACGCTCCCGATCGGCACGGCATATGCGGTTTGGACCGGAATGGGGGCGGTCGGGGTCGCGATCTTGGGGATCGTTTTGTTCAAGGAGTCGGCGGAATGGGTCCGTCTGGCCTCCATCATGATGATTATCATCGGCATTGTCGGCTTGAAACTTACCCACGTTGAATGATGTTGCATCTAATCGTTCAAGCGCCGGTCGAAAACGCAATACTGGCGCGCATCGACAGCGGCGACGACGTGGTTTTTCAGCTTCGCGCCGTGTGGAATGCATTGGCGGGGCATGCTATGCAGCGCCAGCTCGAAGGCCTGATCCAAGAAAATTGCCGGTTGTACGTTTTGCACGATGATCTGGAGGTGAGCGGCATCGAGCCGGACAGGCTGCTTAGCGGCGTGAAAATCATCGATTACCGGGGACTGGTCGAGCTGGTGGCGGACAACGAGGTGTGCAAGACGTGGTCTTGATTGTGGACGGGGCTGAACTGGAAACGACCGACGAGGGCTTTCTTTGCGATTGGCGGCAATGGAACGAGCCGGTGGCGCTTGCGATCGCACGCTTGAACGGAATCGAAATCAGCGACGCGCATTGGGAAATTCTATTGTTCATTCGCGAATATTATCGGCGTTTCAAGCACCTTCCCAATGCCCGGGTATTTACGAAAGCGGTCCGCAACGAGCTGGGGGAGGATAAAGGCAATAGCCGTTATCTGCATAAATTGTTTCCCGACGGGCCGTTGAAGTTTGCCTGCAAGTGCGCAGGGTTGCCCAAACCGCCTAGCTGTCTGTGATCGCTGTTTCACTTGAGGGTGTAACCCACGTTATATTCCACCGCGATTTGCCATTGAGGTAAAATAAGCGGTTTTTTAGTTAATCGAACAGAAGTTATGAGTAATCCCCGCGTCGGATTTATTAGTTTGGGTTGTCCTAAGGCGTTGGTCGACAGCGAACGGATTTTGACCCGGTTGCGCATGGAAGGCTATCAAGTGTCGCCCAATTATCAGGAATCCGATCTGGTGATCGTCAATACCTGCGGCTTTATCGACGCCGCGGTAGAGGAGTCTTTGGACAGCATCGGCGAGGCGTTGGCGGAAAACGGCAAGGTGATAGTGACCGGTTGCCTCGGTGCGAGACAGGACGAAATTCTGGCGCGGCATCCGCAGGTGCTGAAGATCACCGGCGCTCACGCCACCGACGAAGTGGTCGAGGCGGTGCATGAATATTTGCCGCCGGCCCATCATCCGTTTACCAGTCTGATTCCGCCGCAAGGCATCAAGCTGACTCCCAACCATTATGCTTATTTGAAAATTGCGGAAGGCTGCAATCATCGGTGTACGTTTTGCATCATTCCGTCGCTGCGCGGCGATTTGGTCAGCCGTCCGGTGGACGAGGTCTTGCTGGAAGCGGAGCGACTGGCGGCGGCGGGCGTTAAAGAATTGTTGGTGGTCTCTCAGGATACCAGCGCTTACGGTTTGGATTTGAAGTACCGCGGCTGCAATTGGAAGGGGCGCAGCATTAAAACCCAATTTTACGATTTGGCAAGCGCACTGGGCGAGTTGGGCATCTGGGTGAGAATGCATTACGTATATCCTTACCCCCATGTCGACGAGGTGATTCCGTTGATGGCGGAAGGAAAGATTTTGCCGTATCTGGATATTCCGTTCCAGCACGCCAATAGCCGTATCTTGCGGTTGATGAAGCGGCCGGCGGCGAGCGAAAACAACCTGGAAAGAATTCGGGCTTGGCGGCGGATTTGCCCCGACCTGACTTTAAGAAGCACGTTTATCGTCGGATTTCCGGGGGAAACGGAACAGGAGTTCGAAGAGTTGCTGGCGTTTTTAAGCGAAGCGCAGATGGATCGGGTGGGCTGTTTCGCTTATTCTCCGGTAAAAGGAGCGGCGGCTAACGAGTTGCCAGATGCGGTGCCGGAAGAGGTGAAGGAAGAACGGTTGGCCCGGTTTATGTCCCATCAGGCGGAAATTAGCGCGGCGAGGCTGCGGCGCCGTATCGGAAACAAAGAGACGGTGTTGGTCGACGAAGTCGTCGAGGAAGGGGCGGTCGCGCGTAGCAAAGCGGATGCGCCGGAAATCGACGGCCAAGTATATATCGACGGTGCTACGCAGTTGAAGGTCGGCGACTTGGTCGAGGTTGAAATCGAGGAGGCCGACGAATACGACCTTTGGGCTAAACTGTGCTAGCCGACAAAAAATCGTAAAAGGCAGTCGACCGTAGCGGCCGGCTGCCTGCCAAAACCAAAGCCTGACCCGACTACGATCGAGCGTTATCGAAACGTCGATCGACAGTCGGTTCGAGAAGGCTTATCGGATTACAAAGGCGTAACGTTTTCGGCTTGCGGGCCTTTTTGTCCCATGGTCACTTCCATCGTGACGCGTTGACCTTCGGTCAACGTTTTTCGGCCGTTACCGTTGATGGCACTAAAATGGACGAATACATCTTTAGAGCCTTCGCGTTCGATAAAGCCGAAACCTTTCTCGTCGTTGAACCATTTTACGGTGCCTTCTACTAGATCTGACATAATTTTCTCTTACTATTTCTTGCTAAACAAAGTGCCGGTGTTAAGGGCGTTTGGGGGTTACGTTTTTCCGAATGCGTGACTTCTACGGGAGCGGATTTCAAGCTAAATGCCGGGCCAACTCAGGTTGCTGAAACCTAATTTGAATTGTCGGGGGAACTTGTTTGGATTGCGGTACCGAAGAGTTGTTACGAATTCAGGGTTTAATAATGCGGGTAGCGGAATACTTATGACGTTGATCCGATTGATGACTTAATGAGGCAACAATTTCTTACCAGGCAATATTTAACCGTCATTATACATGGCTGGGGTGCCGTGTCACATAGAATACGAAGATTCTGCATGTTAAGCCTGTGTTTTTTTGCGTATAGCGTTTTACCGCTTCTATTGTTGTCGATAAAAAATTATATTTTTCAGTGGCTTATATGTTAGTTAGTTATCCTGTCGAAGTCTTTCAAGCAGCAATGGCCGCCAGGATTTTTGATTTCACAGGCGCAATTGCCGCTCCTGGTCTGGCCGGCGACAAAGCTTTTTATCTCGGATTCGGTACCTGATCGCAGGGCGTCGAGGTACTGTCGATGGGTAATCCCGAAGCAATAGCACAATAAATGCCGGCGCAGCAGCGGCCAGCTTTGTAACTGCCGTTTTAGGATGCGGTCGTGAGCGGAAAAGTAGGCGACTCTACAGCGTAAATTAGCGCAATAGGCGTAAGCGCGATCTTCCGGCAAGGATTTGTTGGCGGGATAACGAAGATGATGGCGCAGGGTTGTCGTCGTAACTCTCGTTCCTGGCATCCGGCATTCCGGGCACAGTGGACGCTGCGGAGCAAGAGCTTCGCTGTTGCAGCATTCGCTCATTGCAACGGGCGTTCAACAAATTCGCGGTAACTGTTCGCCACTGATTAATTCCAGAACTCGGTCGATGCCCAGCGCAGTACGGAGGACGACTCGGCCGCGGGCGTGGGGGGCGGCGACCGTGCCGATTTGAACGGCTTGCCGGTCGGGGTAACGGTTTTTTAGGGTGTCAATCGCATCCTGTGCCTGCGCTTTCGGAACGAACAGTACAAAACAGCCCTCATTGGCGATATAGAGCGGATCGAAGCCCAGAATTTCGCAGGCGCTGCGAACGTCGTTACGGACCGGTAACTCGTTTTCCGTGATCTCGAATTGTCGTCCCGAAGTTGCGGCCAGCTCGATCAGGCAACTGCTCAAACCGCCGCGGGTCAGATCCCGCAGGCAGTGGATGTCGATACCTGCGCGCAACAAACTTTGCACCGATTCGGCGAGGCTGGTGCAATCGCTTTCGATTTCGCTGTTGAAATCCAGTCCCTCGCGCTGCAACATGATGGCGATGCCGTGGCGGCCCAAGTCGCTGTTGACAATGATGGCGTCACCGTTTTGGATGTTAGCGGGGTTGACGCTCAATTCGTGTTCGATGACGCCGACGCCTGCGGTGTTGATATATAGTCCGTCACCCTTGCCGTTTTCCACCACCTTGGTGTCGCCGGTGACGATGTGAACTACGGCCTGCTGTGCGCTGTCCCGCATCGATTGGACGATGCGTCGCAAATCGTCGATCGCAAAGCCTTCCTCGATGATCAACGAGCAGCTGATATAGAGCGGCTTGGCACCGCTCATGGACAGATCGTTAACGGTGCCGCATACGGCCAATTTGCCGATGTCACCGCCCTTGAAGAACAAGGGTTTGACGACGTAAGAGTCGGTGGTAAAGGCGAGCCGGCCGGTAGCGGGCGGCAGAACCGCACTGTCGTGCTGTTGTTCGAGTATGTCGTTGCTGAACGCCGGCCGAATGACCGAATCCAGCAATTGTTGCATCATGCGGCCGCCGCCGCCATGGGCCATGACGACTTGATCGTACTGCAACGGCAACGGGCAATTCAGTTTAAACTCAGTCATGGCTGCGATAGCGAAAATAGGCCGCACAGGCGCCCTCGGACGATACCATGGTGGCGCCGAGCGGATGTTCGGGCGTGCAGGTCGTGCCGAATTCCGGGCAGGCTTCCGGTTTTAATAAACCCTGTAACACCTCGCCGCTGCGGCAGGCAGCTGGTTCGACGGTATCGATCGCGTCCAGCGCGTAGCGCCGTTCGGCATTCCAGTCGCGGTACTCGGCCTTCAGCGCCAATCCGCTGTCCGGGATATTGCCCAGTCCCCGCCAATTTTGGTCGACCACGTCGAAAACCTGTCGCATTAATTGCTGGGCGCTCTGGTTTCCCGCCTCGGTTACGACGCGTTGATATTGGTTTTCCACTTGATGGCGGTTCTCTTCCAATTGCTTGATGCACTGATACAGCCCTTGCAGAATGTCGACCGGCTCGAAGCCGGTGATCACGATCGGTATCCGGTATTTTTCGGCCAGCGGCAAATATTCGTGATAACCCATTACGGAACACACATGGCCGGCGCCGAGAAAGCCTTGGACCGTATTGTCGGGCGAACTTAATAACACTTCCATCACCGGCGGCACGCGGACGTGGCAAATCAGCAGCGAGAAATTGTCTATTTGCAGCTGCCGTGCCTGATAGGCGGCCATAGCCGTGGTAGGCGCGGTTGTTTCGAAACCGACGCCGAAAAACACGACTTCCCGATCGGGATTTTGCTGCGCCATTTTTAACGCGTCGAGCGGCGAGTAGACAATGCGGATATCGGCGCCTTGCGCTTTCAGGCCTAACAGATCTTGGTGCGAACCGGGTACGCGCAACATGTCGCCGAACGAGCAAAAAATGACGTTCTGCTGGGCGGCGATGGCCAGCGCTTTATCGATGTACTTCAACGGCGTCACGCAGACTGGGCAGCCCGGGCCGTGTATCAGGTTGATCGAGTCGGGCAGCAGTTGGTCTATGCCGTGCTTGATGATGCTGTGGGTCTGGCCGCCGCAAACTTCCATGATATTCCACGGCTGGCGGGTAACGGCGCGGATTGCGTCGACCCATTTGCGCGCCGTTTGCGGATCGCGGTATTCGTCGACGAATTTCACGGTTTAGCCTCGAATTCGGCTAATTCCCTGAATGCTTGCAGGCTGGCTTGGGCCTCCTGCTGGTCGATGACGGCGATGGCGAAGCCGGCGTGTACGATAACGTAATCGCCGACCTTGGCCTCCGGTAGATAGGCCAGGTTGATTTCCCTGGTGACGCCGGAAAAGTCGATCATTCCGCTGCGCAGCAGCATGTCTTCGCCGGAAATACTCGTTATTTTGCCTGGAACCGCTAAACACATAGTCTAAGTACGCAATCTGAAGTGAATAGGTAGTCGCCATGGGTTGGCTTGAGGCGGTGCGTTATCCAAACCGGACCGTTGGGAGGGTATTTTTTCACGCGAAGCGACTCGAGTGCCAGCGTTTTTTGATTTTTTTTGCCCTAACTCAAGGGTTATGCACACTCGTTTCGCGCCGCTTTCGCCGGCTGCCGAAGCCTGCATGGCTCGGCTGTTATCGATTTACGGGGAGGTCTGCCGGCCGTGATTTGCCGCCTTGTTGCGCGGTCGCCGCCGCGATGACGGGGTGGCATGTCTCCGCTTGCCGGTCGGGTTTTATCTGGTCACTGCGGGGCGATACAGTATATAATCTCCTGATTTTTTAATCGATGTTGTTAGTAATTCTCACCGGAAAAAAACATGCTGGGTAAGCTGGTTAAATATGTTGTTGGCAGCCGAAACGACAGGCTGATAAAGAAGAAACGGAAGCAGGTCAAGAAGATTAATGCGCTGGCCGCAGAATACGAAAAGCTGTCGGACGACGCGTTGAAGGCAAAGACACAGGAGTTTCGCGACCGCCTGGCGCAAGGTGAGAAACTGGATAACCTGATTCCCGAAGCATTCGCCGTGGTCAGGGAGGCCTCCACGAGGGTGTTCGGCATGCGCCATTTCGATGTTCAGCTGATCGGCGGTATGGTGTTGAACGACGGCAAGATAGCCGAAATGAAGACCGGGGAAGGAAAAACCTTGATGGCGACTCTGGCCGCTTATCTCAACGCTTTGCCGGGGCGCGGCGTGCACGTGGTGACGGTCAATGATTACCTGGCGCGGCGCGACGCGGAATGGATGGGCAGGCTTTACCATTTCTTGGGATTGACCACCGGAGTTATCGTCAGCGAGCTGGGGCATCACGAACGGAAAGCGGCGTACGCCGCCGACATTACCTACGGTACCAATAACGAATTCGGCTTCGATTATTTACGCGATAACATGGCCTTCAGTCTGGATCAGAAGGTGCAGCGCGATTTAAGCTTTGCCATCGTCGACGAAGTGGACTCGATTCTGATCGACGAAGCCAGAACGCCGTTGATTATTTCCGGACCGACCGAAGACAGCACCGAAATTTACCTGAAAACCAATGCCGTTATCCCGTTACTGAGTAAACAGGAAAAAGCCGACGACCCGGAACAACAGGAGCGCATGCCGGGTGATTATTATGTCGACGAAAAAAGCCGGCAGATCTATCTGACCGAAGCCGGTCATGAGCGCGTCGAGCAGTTGATGGTCGAGTACGGCCTGATGGAGGAACGGGCCAGTCTATACGATGCGACCAACATTCGTCTGATGCATTATCTTAACGCCTCGTTGCGCGCCCACGTGCTGTTTCAGCGCGACGTCGACTATGTCGTGCACAATAACGAAATCATCATCGTCGACGAGTTCACCGGGCGGATGATGACCGGGCGCCGTTGGTCGGAAGGGTTGCATCAGGCGGTCGAGGCCAAGGAAAAGGTCCCGATTCAAAATGAAAACCAAACCCTCGCTTCGATTACCTTCCAGAACTATTTCCGCCTGTACGAGAAACTTTCCGGAATGACCGGAACCGCGGATACCGAGGCTTTCGAGCTGAACAAAATCTACGGCCTGGAAGTCGTCGTCATACCGACCCACAGACCGATGATCCGCGAGGACAAGGGCGACCTGGTATTCCTCAGTGCGCGGGAAAAGTTCAATGCGATCATCGCCGATATCAAGGACTGCGCGCAACGCGGACAGCCGGTGCTGGTCGGTACTACCTCGATCGAAAAGTCGGAACTGATCGCCGGCCTGTTGAAAAAGGAGAACATCAAGCACGAAGTGCTGAACGCCAAGCAACACGAGCGCGAAGCGCACATCATCGAGATGGCGGGTATGCCGGGGGCGGTGACGATCGCCACCAACATGGCGGGACGCGGGACCGACATCGTGTTGGGCGGTAATCTGGAAGCGGAATTGAAGGCCCTGGGCGAGGATGCCGCGGAAGAGCAGAAGCAGAAGGTGCGCGGCGCCTGGCTGGATCGGCACGAACAAGTGTTGGCTAGTGGCGGTTTGCACGTCATCGGATCCGAACGCCATGAATCGCGGCGCATCGACAATCAGTTGCGCGGGCGTTCCGGCCGTCAGGGTGATCCCGGCTCCACCCGCTTTTACCTGTCGCTGGAAGACGATTTGATGCGTATCTTCGCCTCGGAACGCGTTGCCGGTTTGATGCAAAAACTGGGCATGGCGGAAGGCGAGGCGATCGAACATCCGTGGGTGACCCGCTCGATCGAGAACGCGCAGCGCAAGGTGGAAGGCCGCAACTTCGACATCCGCAAGGAAATTCTGGCCTACGACGACGTCGCCAACGATCAGCGCAAGGTCATTTATGCCCGTCGCAACGAGTTGATGGCGGCGGACGACGTAAGCGAAACCATTTCGGCCGTCAGGGCGGACGTCATCAACGACGTCATCACGCAATACATACCGCCCAAGACGATGGAGGAACAATGGGACATCCAGGGTCTGGAAGAGCATCTGCAACAGGAATTCAATTTGGCAATACCGTTGCGGGAACTGTTGGATAAAGATCATTCCTTGCACGAGGAAAATTTGCGTCAGCTGATTGTCGACCGCATGGAGCAAGTCAGCCGGGAAAAAGCGGAAAAGATTACCCCTGAAGTCTACCGGCACTTTGAAAAATCGGTCATGCTGCAAGTGCTCGATAACAGTTGGAAAGAACATCTGGCGGCGATGGATCAGCTGCGCCAGGGCATACACCTCAGGGGCTATGCCCAGAAAGACCCGAAACAGGAATACAAGCGCGAAGCGTTCGACATGTTCGCCAGCTTGCTGGATCATATCAAATACGAGGTCGTGGGCATTTTAGCCAAGGTGCAGGTCTCTCAGGAAGAGGACGTGCAAGCGATAGACGAACAACGGCAGGCACCGCAGGAATTGCATTACGAACATGCCGAAGCGAATGCGTTGCAGGAGGACGAGCCGGAGCAATCGACGCCCGAACAGCCTTACGTCAGAGACGGCAAAAAGGTGGGGCGCAACGACCCCTGTCCTTGCGGTTCGGGGAAAAAATACAAGCATTGCCACGGAAAATTGAACTGATTTTTTACGTCCGACAGCACGCGAATCTTAACTCCCTTCAAACGGCCGGATATAATCGGGTTTCTCCGCGTAAATCCGGCTTTTCTATTTTACCGAATTAAATTTCAGTTACAGGTATCAACTATGCCCTCAAGTATTTTCCAGAAAAGCAATCCGAGGTCCGACATCACCCAGTTGCCCAAGCTGGGAATGTCGAAAAAAGATTTTATCAACGATTTCAAACACTACTACAGCCATCGCCTGGGACGCGACGAAAACTGCCGTTCGCCGCATTATGCTTACGAAGCATTGTCTTTGGCGATTAGCGACAGGTTGGTGGAGCGTTGGAAAAATACATACAACGCCTACCGCAACGTGAACTGCAAGACGGCGTTTTATTTGTCGATGGAATATCTGATGGGGCGCTCGCTCAGTAACGCGATGCTGAACTTGGGCGTAAACGACGTAGTCGGCGAGGCGTTGTACGATCTCGGTTTGGAGTTGGAAGAGCTGATCGACGCCGAACCGGACGCGGGCCTCGGCAATGGCGGCTTGGGGCGTCTGGCGGCTTGTTTCATCGACAGTTGCGCAACGTTGCGGTTGCCGGTCACCGGGTACGGTTTGCGTTACGAGTATGGCATGTTCTGCCAAACCATCGAGAACGGCGAGCAGGTGGAAAAACCGGATCATTGGTTACGCAACGGCAATGTTTGGGAAATCGAGCGCCCCGAGTACACGCAACGCGTCAAATTCGGCGGACACACCGAAAGCCACATCGACGAGCGGGGCCGCAAACGGGTCTGCTGGGTCAATACCAACGACGTGTTGGCTGTGCCTTTCGATACCCCGATTCCCGGCTTTAACAACGGCACCGTGAACACCCTTCGGTTGTGGAAAGCGACAGCCACCGAAGAGTTCAATCTTCAAGAGTTCAATGCCGGCGATTATGCGGAATCGGTCGCGGAAAAAAATACCGCGGAAAATATCACGATGGTGCTCTATCCCAACGACGCCAACGAAAACGGCAAGGCGTTGCGCTTGCAGCAGCAATATCTGCTGGCGTCCGCCAGTCTGCAGGATGTGATCGCCAACTGGGTGGGGCGTCACGGCAATGATTTCACGCAGTTCGCGGAGAAAAATTGTTTCCAATTAAACGATACCCATCCGAGTATCGCCGTTGCCGAATTGATGCGCCTGTTGATCGACATTCACGGTCTGGATTGGCATAGCGCCTGGAACCTTACCCGCAAGACCATGGCCTACACCAACCACACGCTGCTGCCGGAAGCGCTGGAGAAATGGTCGGTCGGGCTGATGCAAAGCTTGCTGCCACGGATGATGGAAATCATTTTCGAGATCAATGCGCATTTTATGGCCGAAGTTTCCGCGCATTGGCCGGGCGATTTCGATCGCATGCGCAGAATGTCGATCATCGAGGAAGGCAATGAAAAACAGGTGCGTATGGCTTATCTGGCGATCGTCGGCAGTTTCTCGGTCAACGGCGTCGCGGCGCTGCATTCGAAACTGTTACAGGAAGGGCTGTTCAGGGATTTTTACGAATTCTGGCCGGAAAAATTCAACAACAAGACCAACGGCGTGACCCCGAGACGTTGGCTGGCGGCCTGCAATCCGGAACTGGCCGAACTGATCACCAAGACCATTGGCGACGGATGGATTACCGATTTGTCTCAGTTGGCGAAATTAAAACCTTACGCGGAAGACGCGGCGTTTCGGAAAAAATGGTATGAACTGCAGCAGTTCAGCAAACAACGCCTGATCGATTACAAGAGAGAAGAATACGATATTGAGATCAACGTCGATGCCTTGTTCGACGTGCAGGTTAAGAGAATTCACGAATACAAGCGGCAAACGTTGAACGTGCTGCATGTTATTCATCTCTATGATCGTATCAAGCGTGGGGACACCGCCAATTGGACCAAACGCTGCGTGTTGATCGGAGGAAAAGCGGCGCCCGGATACGCGATGGCGAAGAAGGTGATCAAACTGATCAATAACGTCGCCAATGTGATCAATCGTGATCCGGACGTTGGCGACAAATTGAAATTGGTGTTCTTGCCCAATTATCGTGTCTCGGCGATGGAAAAAATCTGTCCCGGCGCCGATTTGTCCGAGCAGATTTCCACCGCCGGCAAAGAGGCCTCAGGTACCGGCAATATGAATTTCATGATGAACGGTGCATTGACCATCGGGACGTTGGACGGCGCAAACATCGAGATCAGGGAGGAAGTGGGCGACGACAACTTCTTCTTGTTCGGCTTGACCGAAGAGGAAGTCCAGGAGCGGCGTAAGGATTACAACCCGGCGGCCATTATCGATCAGGACCCGGATTTGCAGGGGGTTATGAAATTACTGGAGTGCGGGCACTTCAACCAATTCGAGCCGAAGATTTTCGACGACGTTATCGCTGCGTTGAAAAGCCAGAACGACCCGTGGATGACGATTGCCGATTTCCGCAGCTATGTCGACGCCCAGAAAAGGGTGGAGGAAGCTTATCGGGACAAGGAACGTTGGACTCGCATGAGTATTATCAATACCGCCTGCAGCGGAAAATTTTCCACCGATCGCACGATTGCCGACTACAACAACGAAATTTGGAGGTTGGAGCCGATTAGAGTCGACTTTTAATGCTCGATATCGTGCTTTTTCAGCCGGAAATTCCGGCCAATACCGGCAACATCATCAGGTTGTGCGCCAATACCGGCGCACACCTGCATCTGATTCAGCCGTTGGGCTTCGACCTGGACGATAAGAAACTGCGCCGCGCCGGCCTGGATTATCACGAATGGGTCAACGTCCGCCAATATGCCTCGTTGCAAGGTTATATCGAAAAAGCCAAACCGAAAAGGCTGTACGCTCTAAGTACCAAAGGTACGACGCTGTATAGCGAAGCATCCTTCCAGACGGGGGATGCCTTGTTGTTCGGTCCGGAAACCCGCGGTTTACCGGACTCCTTCCTCTATGAACATGATTCGCGACTGAAGCTTTATCTGCCGATGAAACTGGAAAGCAGGAGTCTGAATCTGTCCAACACCGTCGCTATCGTGCTCTACGAGGCGTGGCGGCAGTTGTCCTTTCGCGGCGCTGCGGTCAAGTAGCGGCCGCGCCGCGGCGGCTAACGAGCACAGCGCTTGTGCGTTAGTTCCTGGCGACCGATCTGTTTTTGTCGGTAATCCACTCGCTCCACGAACCCGCATACAATTTCGAGCCGGTTAGGCCGGCGGCCTCCATCGCCAATAAATTGTGGCAGGCGGTGACGCCGGAACCGCACATGTGGACGATCTGCCGCGGGTCGCGGCTCGCCGTCAGAGCGGAAAATTGTTGCTTCAGCCGGTCGGGGGGCAGAAAACATCCCCGTGAGTCGAGATTGTATTGAAAGGGCCGGTTGATCGCCTTCGGCACGTGGCCGGCGACTGGGTCGATGGGTTCCTGTTCCCCCCGAAATCGTTCCGGGGTTCTGGCGTCGATCAGCGTGATTCCTCCGCTGGCCAAACCGTTTTCGACTTCTCCGGCCGATAACCATCGACTGTGGTCTAGATAAGCTCTTAACGTCGCCTTGCGGGGTCTCGGCAGCGCCGTGGTCAGCGGTAGGCCCATTCCCAGCCAGTGCGAGAGACCGCCGTCTAGCAGCGCAACCTTATCGAAACCAAGACAGCGTAGCAACCACCACATTCTGGCGGCAAACGCGCCGCCGGCATCGTCGTACACGACGATTTGACGGTCGTGTTTGACGCCCCAGTTACCGAGTTTTTGCGTCAACAAGCGAAAATCGGGTAAGGGATGGCGTCCGGTATAGTCCCGGACCGGGGACGACAGGTCCTTATCGAGGTGGACGTAGCGGGCATGTTCGATATGGCCCGATCGATAGGCTTTCCCGCCGGCCTCGCTATCTGCCAGCGAAAATCGACAATCGAAAATGATCCAATCGGGGTTGCCAAGGTTGGCGGCGAGTTCGCTAACCGGGATTATCGTATTGTATGTCATTGTGCTGCCGTTAAAATTAATTTGCCGATATGTTGGCCGCTTTCCATCAGGGTATGGGCGGCGGCTGCATCCGGCAAAGGAAAAGTCCGGTAAATCACCGGTTTGATCGTTCCGTTGCCGAGCAGCGGCCAAACCTGTTCTAGCAGCCGCTTTCCGATTTCGGCCTTGAAATCGTCATCCCGCGCCCGTAACGTGGCGCCGGTAATTGTCAGGCGTTTTTGCATGACGGTCCATAAATTGATTTCGCTCTTGGCTCCGTTTTGAATCGCGATTTGTACCAGGCGGCCATCCTCTGCCAGGGCTTTCAGGTTGCGGGGAAAATAGTCGCCGCCGACCATGTCGAGTATCACATCGATCCCCTTGCCGCCGCTTAATTTGCCGGCTTCTTCGACAAAATCCTGCCGTTGGTAGTGAATGGCGGCTGCCGCGCCGAGCTCCCTACAGAAACGGCATTTTTCCTCGCTGCCGGCGGTAGCGACCACCGTTGCGCCGAATGCGCTGCCCAACTGGATGGCGGTCGTTCCGATGCCGCCGCTTCCTCCGTGGACCAAAAGCGTTTCTCCGTTTCTTAAATTGGCGCGGTCGAAAAGATTGCTCCAGACGGTATAAAACGTTTCCGGCAGCGCCGCCGCTCGAACGAAATCAAACCCGTCCGGCAGCGGCAAACACAGCGCGGCGCTGGCCAGGCAATACTCGGCGTAACCGCCGCCGGTAACCAGCGCGCAAACGGCGTCGCCGATTTTAGGATGGGCGACGTCTTTGCCGACCGCGGCAACCACTCCAGCTATCTCCAGCCCCGGAATATCGGAGGCGCCGGGGGGAGGCGGATACAATCCGCGGCGCTGCATAACGTCCGGCCGGTTGACGCCGGCGGCGGAAACCTTGATCAGAACTTGCCGAGCCCCTGGAGTCGGGATCGGCCTAGCGCAAGGTCTAAGGACGCCGGGAGGGCCTGGTTCGGAGATTTCTACGGCGATCATGACAAATTATCGGCTAAAAAACGGTATTATATTATGCAGTTATTTTTTAGTGATAATTGGTTGTAGAGAGACAAAACATATCATGATTCGAGCGGGAATTGTCGGCGGTACCGGGTATACCGGAGTGGAATTATTGAGGATTTTGGCGTTGCATCCCGACGTCGAGGTGGCGGTTGTTACGTCGCGTTCCGATGCCGGCCTGCGGGTCGATGCGATGTATCCCAATCTGAGAGGGTTGTGCGACGCGACGTTCGTGGAACCGGAAGTCGACCGTTTGGCCGAATGCGAGGTGGTGTTTTTTGCCACCCCGAACGGAACGGCGATGCTAATGGCGGAACAGTTGCTGGATAGAGGCGCAAAGGTTGTCGACCTGTCTGCCGACTTTCGGATCAAGGATCCGCGCGAGTGGGAGCGCTGGTACGGCATGGAACACGCTTGTCCGGACTTGATCGCGGAGGCCGTGTATGGGTTGCCCGAAGTGCATCGAGAGGCGATCAAGCGAGCGCGGTTGCTGGCTTGCCCCGGTTGCTACCCGACCGCCGTGCAGTTGGGGTTCTTGCCCTTGATTGAAAATAGACTGGTGGATTTCGGGCATCTGATTGCCGATGTCAAGTCGGGGGTGAGCGGTGCCGGGCGTAAGGCGCAAATATCCACGTTAATGAGCGAAACCGGGGAAAGTTTCAAGGCGTACGGTGTAAGCGGGCATCGCCATCTGCCGGAGATCGTTCAAGGCTTGCAACAACTCGCCGGTGAGTCGACCGGGTTAACTTTCGTGCCGCATTTGACGCCCATGATCCGCGGCATACACGCCTCGTTGTATGCTCGGGTTGCGGGCGATGTCGGTGATATTCAGTCGCTCTATCAACAGCGTTATGCCGGGGAGCTTTTTGTCGACGTGTTGCCGTCCGGCGAACATCCGGATACTCGGAACGTGCGCGGGAGCAACAATTGCCAGATTGCCGTGCACCGGCCTCAGGATGGGGATACGATCGTTGTGTTGTCGGTAATCGACAACCTAGTCAAAGGCGGTGCGGGTCAGGCTATTCAGAATATGAACCTGATGTGTGGCTTCGATGAAAGCGCCGGTTTGGAGATTGTTGCACTTTACCCGTAAATCTTGACTAAAATGCTGGGTAAAGTCATAATTTATCGTCTATTCAATTATTTATTTTGTTTGCTATGGCAGATCCTATTATTTTTACAGACAGTGCGGCAGCAAAAGTCGGCGCGTTAATTGCCGAAGAAGGCAACGACAACCTTAAGCTGAGAGTCTATATTTCCGGTGGCGGCTGTTCCGGTTTTCAATACGGCTTCACGTTTGACGAGGAAGTCAATGAAGACGACACGCAGATTGTAAACGGCGGTGTCACGGTATTGATCGACTCGATGAGTATCCAATATCTGCAGGGGGCGGAGATAGATTATAAAGAAGATTTATCCGGCGCTCAGTTCGTTATTCGTAATCCGAACGCGACCACGACTTGCGGTTGCGGTTCTTCATTTTCCGCATAATCCTTCTTTTCCGGGATATATGCCCCCCAAAATGACGGGAGCGGACGCTCCCGTCGCTTGATACAGGTTGCCCGGCCGATTGTTCATCGTTTGTCTGGCCAGCCAGGCGAAGGCGGCTGCTTCGACATAATCGGGGTCCAAGCCGCATTTCAGGGTCGACGAAACCGGATGCTGCAGACGGTTTCCGATCAATTCCATCAGATAGTCGTTATGGCAGCCGCCGCCGCAGACGAAGGTTTGTTCGGTATCCGGCGCGTATCTTTCAATATCGTTACAGATCGTGTCAGCCGTTAGCCGGCATAGCGTGGCTTGGACGTCGGCGGTTGCGGCTTGGTTTAGGCCGGCGAGCTGTCGTTCCAGCCAATCGCCGGAAAAATATTCCTTCCCGGTGCTTTTCGGGGGTGGCAGCAAAAAATACGGGTCGTTTTTTAATTTATCCAATAATTGGCGGATGGTCTTGCCCTGCCGGGCCCATTCGCCGTTTGCGTCGTGGGTTTTGCCTTGGGTCTTGCGAATCCAATAATCCAGTAACGCGTTGCCTGGTCCGGTGTCGAAACCCAGGACAGAGTTTTCGCGAAGTACGGTAATGTTGGCGATGCCGCCGATATTGACGACGCAAACATTATCGCCTTGCTGTCCGAAAAAATGTTTGTGGAATGCCGGTACCAAAGGCGCCCCTTGTCCGTGGGCTGCGATATCGCGCCTGCGGAAATCGGCTACCGTGGTGATGCCGGTTGTTTCGGCGATCCGATTGGGGTCGCCTATCTGCAGCGAAAAAGGAAATTCCCCTCGCGGTGCGTGGTATAAGGTTAAACCGTGGCTGCCAACGGCGCGCACTTCGCGCGGAGAGACTTTCGCGCTAGTGAGTAAGGTGTTGACTGCAGCTCCAAACATTTTCCCCAAACGCGCATCCATGGCGCCGAAGTCGGCGAGCAATACCGTTGCGTTGGGTTGGCTGAGATTACGCAGCTGTTTTTTGAGTGCTTCGTCGAAGGGTTGATAATGGAAGGCGATGAGGTCGCATTTGCCGTCGCCGAAGTCGACGAGACCAGCGTCGATGCCATCGAAACTGGTCCCTGACATGAGGCCGACATAAAGTTCAGCCGCCAAGTTTATTGTCGGTTTTGGGCCAACAAAGTGGAGGCTTTGGCTTTATCCAATTGCGCCAGCAACGGTTTGGTCTGGGCTTTGAATTCGGCGACCATTGAGGGTTTAATCGGACTGGTTTTGGGCAATTTAACAGTTAGCGGGTTGCGGTGTGCGCCGTTGATCCGAAACTCGTAATGTAAATGTGGGCCCGTTGCCAAACCGGTTTTTCCGACGTAGCCGATTACTTGCCCTTGCTGTACACGGGAACCGTATTTTTGGCCTCTTTTGAAGCCGTTTAAATGGGCATACAACGTGGTATAGCTTTGCCCGTGTTGAACGATGACGACGTTGCCGTATCCGCCTTTCCGGCCGCGAAAAACGATTTTACCGTCGCCGGTCGATTTGACCGGAGTGCCGATGTTGGCCGCGTAATCGACGCCTTTGTGGGCGCGGATACGGTTTAAAACGGGATGTTTGCGCTTCAAGTTGAAATGCGAACTGATGCGGGCGAAATCGACCGGTGTCCGTAAAAAGGCCTTGCGCATGCTGTCGCCTTTGGGAGTGTAATAATCGGCATTGCCCTGTTTGTCTTCAAAGCGAACGGCGGTAAAAGTCTGTCCTTGGTTGACGAATTCGGCGGCAATGATATTTCCGCTATCTATGTCTTTTCCGTCCACCGACAGTTTCTCATAAACCACGGTAAATTGATCGCCTTCCCGTAGGTTAAGTG
>JBNLFT010000004.1:0-42838 GCA_050305675.1 Methylococcaceae bacterium | reverse complement strand
GACGCCGATTGTTCTATGCACCGTGCGACCGGCACCAACACGTCCAACATCGTTTTTTCGCCGACATCGGCGCGGCCTCTCTTTTTGACCGATTCGACGCCTTCGGTAAAGGCCTGCGCAAAAACCGACAAGTCCATCGATCGCTCTTTCGCGGCCTTGCTCATCGTCACAAATAACGATCCGTACAACGACCCTGACGCGCCGCCGATCTTAGACATGATCGTCATCCCGATTTTCTGCCAGGCGGCAACCCAATCGAGCTGCGCCAGTTCCTGTTCCTGCATTTTGAGCGCCTCGATGCCTCGCTGTAGATTGTAGACATGATCGCCGTCTCCGATCTCCTGGTCCAGCGCGGTCACCTCGTCCGCATTGGCATCGATCACGCGAGCGATTTCCTCGATCATCTGCGGTAATAACAAGGGGCTAATCTGCATCGTCTTTTCCCATAGTCGACAAAGAAACCAGCATACCCCGCGATTCCAGGTCTGTCCACCCAGGAACCGGTTCCGGGACATCGCCCCACGTCCCGAGCGCGAGCCGAGCGGATCGCCTCCGGTTTCCCATGCAAGACTCTCGCAGCATTTAAGCCTGGCCTTTCGTGTTTCGCCGAAACAATGCTAACCTCGCAATTATTTACCCGACATCAAAACGTACAGATGCCCCCCTCCTTACCGAAGATCGATGTCTTGTGCGTCGGCCATGCCTGTTACGACCTCATCTTTTCGATCGACCATCATCCCGTTGAGGATGAAAAGCTGTTCGCTCGGCACTATCACGGTTGCGGCGGCGGACCTGCCGCCAATGCATCGGTCATCGTGGCCCGGCTCGGTTTCGCTGCCGCCTTTGCCGGTTATCTCGGAAACGACCTCTATGGTGAAAAACACTTGCAGGAATTTCGCGACAATCGGGTCGACAACCGCTACCTCGTACGCGGAGACAATCCGACGCCGCTATCCGTGGTGCTGGTCAAGCCCGACGGCAAGCGGTCGCTGATCAACTACAAAGGCGAAACCCGCCCCCTGCCGGCCGGCGCGCTCGATTTTTCGCGCCTCGATGCCCGCACAGTGCTATTCGATGGCCATGAACCCGAGCTGTCCCCGCCGTTGGCAGCCTATTGCCGGAGTAACCATATTCCCACCATACTGGACGCCGGTTCGGTTCACCAAGGGACCTTGGCCTTGCTGGAGCAAGTCGATTACCTGGTCTGTTCGGAAAAGTTTGCGGTCCAGATCGCCGGCGACCCGGAAACGGCCCTGCATCGATTGGCAGCCAAGGCGCCGGCGGTCGTCATCACGCTGGGCCACCGAGGGTTGATATGGCAAATCGGCCAGGAACGCGGCGAGCTTCCGGCCTTCCCTATCACGGCTGTCGACAGCACCGGCGCCGGCGATGCCTTCCATGGCGCCTTCGCCGCCGCCATCGCTACCGACATGGGCTGGCACGATGCCTTGCGTTACGCCAGCGCCGCCGGAGCCATTTGTTGTACCCGAACCGGCGCTCGCGAAGGCTTGGCAACCGCACAAGAATTGGCAGATTTCCTGCGGCAGCATCCGCTCTAGAACTTGTTCAGGGAAACTTCGCTCATTATAATAAGCGGATTTTTTCCATGCAGGCCCGTGGACACTCCCGTATACAAAATCCGACCCGAGTGCGAACAGTATTGATTTCCTGCTATCGCATCCCCTGATGCGTCTGAGTCTTCATTTCTCACACGACACAATAATGCCGACAAACAAAACTTATAAACCATGCGACTTGGTGATCTACGGTGGTCTGGGCGACCTTTCTACCCGCAAACTGATCATTTCACTCTATCGGTTGGAAAAGGCGGGCTTGATGGAAGCCGGCACCCGTATTATCGCCGTCGACAGGCACCAGAAGGAATCCGCCGAATTCGTCGACATCGCGCATAAAAGTTTGCACGCCTTCCTGAACGACACGATCGACCAAGAAATCTGGCAGCGTTTTGCGCAACGCTTGTCCTATCTTAAGATCGACCTGACCCGTTTGGAGGAGTATCAACAATTAAGCGAAGTGCTGCAACCCGAAACCAATGTCATGGTCAATTACTTCGCCGTTTCGCCGGTGTTGTTCAAGAATATCTGCCAAGGACTACGGCAATCCGGGGTATTAAACGAACAGTCGCGTATCGTTATGGAGAAACCGATCGGTCACGACTTGGCCTCGTCGCGAGACATCAACGATGTCGTAGCCGAAGTGTTCCGCGAAAACCAGGTTTTCCGTATCGATCATTACCTGGGCAAGGAAACCGTGCTCAACCTGCTGGCGTTGCGTTTCGCCAATTCGCTGTTCACCACCAACTGGAATCACAATACGATCGATCACATCCAGATCACCGTCGCCGAGGAGGTCGGTATCGAAGGCCGCTGGGAATACTTCGATCATACCGGCCAATTGCGCGATATGTTGCAAAATCACTTGCTGCAGATCCTGACCTTCGTGGCGATGGAGCCGCCGGTCAATCTCGAAGCGCACAGCATACACAGCGAAAAAATCAAGGTGCTGAAGGCGTTGCGCCCGATTACCGAAAACAACGTCGAAGAAAAAACGGTACGCGGCCAATACACCAAAGGCTTCCAGAAAGCGACCCCGGTACCGGGCTATCTGGAGGAGGAAGGCGCCAACACCCAAAGCAAGACCGAAACCTTCGTTGCGCTGCGGGTCGATATCGATAACTGGCGCTGGGCCGGCGTGCCTTTTTATCTGCGTACCGGCAAACGCATGAACTACAAGCGCACCGAAATCGTCGTTTATTTCAAACAGCTGCCGCATAACATCTTCAAAGACAGCTTCCGTCATTTACCGCCGAATAAACTGATCATCCACCTGCAACCGAACGAAGGCGTCGAAATCGAAATGCTGAACAAGATTCCTGGCATAGACGGCGACATCAAACTGCAGAAAACAAAGCTGGATTTGAGTTTTTCCGACGCCTTTAAAAAGACCAAACTGTTCGGCGGTTACGAAAAATTGATCCTGGAAGCCCTGCGCGGCAACCCCACCTTGTTCCTAAGCCGCGAGGAAATCGAGCAAGCCTGGACCTGGGTCGATTCGATTCAAAAAGCCTGGGCGAAAACCAACGAAGAAACCTGGCCTTATCCGGCCGGCACCTGGGGGCCGATCGCATCGGATTCGCTGCTGGCGCGAGACGGCCGAGCCTGGGAAGGTTAAACACTTACACCGGACGACATCATGTTAAAACAATTTCTATTTGCAGACCGCGACAGCTTATTCGATGCACTGGCTTTGGCCTGCGCACGACATTTGGACCGGGCGTTGGGCGAAAAAGGCCAGGCCAGCTTCCTGGTCTCCGGCGGCAGCACGCCGGCGCCGCTTTATCGCACCTTGTCCGAAAGCGATTTGGACTGGCCCAACATCCATGTCGCACTGGTCGATGAGCGCTGGGTCGACAAAGACCACGAAGCCAGCAACGAGGCGCTGATCGAGCGCTCGTTACTGATCAACAATGCCGCCGATGCACCGTTTAGCGGCATGAAAACGGCTGCCGAAACGGCGCAGGAGGGCTGCGCCGAAACCGAGCAACGCTACCGCAGCATTCCGCAACCGTTTACCGTCGCCGTTCTGGGAATGGGTAACGACGGCCACACGGCGTCACTGTTTCCCCATGCGCAAGGACTGAGCGAGGCATTGGCGGAGGACAACGGCCAGCTCACCGCGGCAATTACCGCCAAGCAAAGCGACGTCACCGGCCCCAACACCGAGCGGCTGACACTGACCCTGAACGGCTTGCTCAATGCGAGACGGCTGATCATCCTGTTGACCGGTGAAGAAAAGCTGGCGGTTTTCAAACAGGCATTGGCCGACGGCGCTGTCGAGGACATGCCGGTGCGTGCCGTCCTGCGCCAGAACAAGGTGCCGGTTGAGCTCTATTGGGCACCCTAGAAAGACTGAACCGTTCGCTGTTTTTTGTCCGTCAGGCGGTCGACCGATAATTTCCCAAGAGGTACGGAACGTTTCCGGCCACCGGGAGTTCCGGCCAAACGCAGCAGCTAAGCGAAACCGCAGCCTGTCCCGTTGCCTTGGGTTCGCTTAACTGACTAGCGGCCGCTGAAAATGGCGCCGGACCGCGATAAAAATAGCACGTTGCCGCATCGAACCCTGTAGAACTCGAAAAACGCTTCCACTCGATTTCAAATACCACGAGGAATGCACCATGCACCCCACAATAGAAAAAGTAACGCAAGAGGTCAAACAACGCAGCCACGAGTCGCGCACGGCCTACTTGAATTATATCGACTCGGTGGCCAAACAAGGCCCCAACCGGTCCAACCTGCCCTGTGGCAACTTGGCGCACGGTTTCGCCGCTTGCAGCGCGGCCGACAAAGCGGCACTAACCGGCGACCAACAACCGAACATCGCCATTATTACCTCGTACAACGACATGCTGTCGGCGCACGAGCCTTATAAAGACTTTCCGGCGCTGATCAAGGAAGCGGTCCACCAATTGGGCGGCGTCGCCCAAGTCGCCGGCGGGGTACCGGCGATGTGCGACGGCATCACCCAGGGCCAGCCGGGCATGGAGTTGTCGTTGTTCAGCCGCGACCTGATCGCGATGGCGACCGCGGTCGGCATGAGTCACAACATGTTCGACGGCGCTTTGTATTTGGGCGTATGCGATAAAATCGTTCCGGGGCTGTTGATCGGCGCCCTCAGCTTCGGCCACCTGCCGGCAGTTTTCGTACCGGCCGGCCCGATGCCCAGCGGGCTGACCAACAAGGAAAAAGCGCGTGCCCGACAAGCCTATGCGATCGGCAAAATCGGCCGCAAGGAGCTGCTGGAGGCCGAATCGGCATCGTATCATTCGCCCGGCACTTGCACCTTCTACGGTACCGCCAACAGCAACCAAATGATGATGGAGATCATGGGCCTGCATTTGCCCGGCAGTTCCTTCGTCAATCCCTACACCCCGCTGCGCGACGAACTGACCAAACAGGCGGCCCGTCAGGTGCTGAAATTCACCGCCATGGGCGACGATTTCCGCCCTATCGGACGAATGGTCGATGAAAAAGCCATCATCAACGCGGTGATCGGCCTGCTCGCGACCGGCGGCTCGACCAACCATACCATGCATTTGATCGCGATCGCCCGCGCCGCCGGCATCACCTTGAACTGGGACGATTTCGACAAGCTGTCCAAAGTGATACCTCAACTGACCAAGATCTATCCGAACGGCCCCGCCGACGTCAACCATTTTCACGCCGCCGGCGGCATGGGCGTATTAATCGCCGAACTGCTGAAGCACGGCCTATTGCATGAAGACATTCTGACCGTCGCCGACCAACCAGGCATGAACAGCTACACCCGGGAACCTAAATTACGCGACGGCAAACTGGATTGGGAAACGTGCCCGGCCGCCTCCCTGGACACCGAAGTCCTCAGTACCGTGGAAAAACCGTTCGCCACCGGGGGCGGTCTGCATGTGATGCAGGGCAATCTCGGCCGCGGCGTTTCCAAACTGTCGGCCGTATCGGCCGACCATCAAATCGTCGAGGCGCCGGCGGTGGTATTCGACGATCAGGAGGATTTTTTAGCGGCGTTCAAGCGCGGCGAACTGGAAAAAGATTTCGTTGCGGTAATCCGCTTCCAGGGCCCGAGAGCCAACGGCATGCCCGAACTGCATAAACTGACGCCGCCGCTGGGCGTGCTGCAGGACAAGGGGTTCAAGGTGGCGCTGGTGACCGACGGCCGGATGTCCGGCGCATCGGGCAAAGTCCCGTCGGTGATCCATTTGTGCCCGGAATGTGAAATGGGAGGCCCGCTGGCCAAAGTCCGCGACGGCGACGTCATCGCGCTGAACCTGCAAACCGGCGACGTCAATGCGCTGGTCGACGACGCCGAATTCAACGCCCGCACGCCGCTGCCGAAAAGCACTACCAACCACCACTACGGGATGGGACGGGAACTGTTCGGCAACTTCCGCTTGGGCGCATCGACCGCCGAAACCGGGGCATCGAATTTATTCCCGGTGGATTGACCGGTAAACCAATCGATTAAAACGTTGGGGTTCGGCGGTTGCCTGGCCCAACCAAACTCACAGCAAACGACATACGCTCTATGACAACAATCAAAGATATCATGCAAACTTCCCCGGTAATCCCGGTGATGGTTATCAACCGCCTCGAACACGCCGTGCCGTTGGCTCACGCCCTGGTCGACGGCGGTCTGAGAGTATTGGAAATCACGCTGCGCACGCCGGTGGCGCTGGAAGCGATCAAGCAGATCAAGGCCGACGTGCCGGGTGCGATCGTCGGCGCCGGCACCGTGATCAACACCGAAACGCTCCAGCAAGCAATCGACGCCGGTTCCGAGTTTCTGGTCAGCCCCGGTGTCACCGAAAACCTGATCGATGCGGCCCTGGCCTCCGGCGTACCGATTTTGCCCGGCGTCATCAGCCCCAGCGAAGTCATGCGACTGCTTGAAAAAGGGATCAGCGCGATGAAGTTTTTCCCGGCCGAGGCGGCCGGCGGCGTGCCGATGTTGAAGTCGATCGGCGGCCCGTTGCCGCAAGTCACCTTCTGCCCGACCGGCGGCGTCAATCCGAACAACGCGACCGAATATCTGGCCCTGAAAAACGTCGCCTGCGTCGGCGGCTCGTGGATGGCGCCGGCCGAGCTGGTCGATGCCGAAGACTGGAACGAGATAACCGTCCGAGCCAGGAAAGCGGCACAACTTTCGGCCTGATTCGATCGCGTGGGCGGTTAACAGAACGGGGAGCCGGCAAACGCGCAGCCGCTTCCGCCGCCCCCCGAAATTACGGCTCTTCTCACTATAGGTCATTCGATGAAAATCATTTCCTGGAACGTAAACGGCATCCGTGCGGTACAAAACAAAGGCTTCGCCGAAACGCTCGCCGGTCTGGATGCGGACTGCGTCTTGCTGCAGGAAACCAAGGCCCAACCGGACCAGGTTGCCGCCGCGTTGGAACATATCGACGGCTACCACATATACTCCAACAGCGCCGAGCGTAAGGGATATTCGGGGGTCTCGCTGTTAACCCGGCAGCCCCCGTTGAGCATACTCAACGATATCGGCATCGACGAACACGACAAGGAAGGCAGGGTAATCGCCGCCGAATTCGAACGCTTCATTCTGATCGACGTCTATATCCCCAATTCCGGACAAGGGCTGGTGCGCTTGGATTACCGGCAAACCTGGGACGTGGAATTCCTTGCCTATTTGCAGCGCCTGGAACAACAAAAACCGTTGATCGTCTGCGGCGATTTCAACGTCGCCCACCAGGAAATCGACATTGCCCGCCCCAAGGCGAATTACAACAAAACCGCCGGCTATACCCAGGCCGAGATCGACGGTTTCACCCGCTATCTCGACGCCGGTTTTGTCGACACCTTCCGCCATTTCCATCCGGATACGGTCGCTTACAGTTGGTGGAGTTTTCGCGCCAATGCCCGCGCCAAAAATATCGGCTGGCGGATCGATTACGTGCTGACCAGCCGCCCGCTGGTCGAGCGGACCAAATCGAGCTTTATTCTGCCGGAGATTCACGGCTCCGACCATTGTCCGGTCGGCATCGAGATCGACCTCTGAATGCCCGCCGGTTTGTAGCCGGCAAAACCGCACCTTGCCGCCGCGGGCGATCATGCTATGCTTGGAAAAACGCAATCGATTTCCGCCCGCCATGAACTCGTCTCACCATTCGTCGCAATCCAATGCCCGCGAACGCACCGTTTTTCTCGTCACCGGCGCCAGCGGCGCGATCGGCAAGGCGATCGCCCGGCAGCTGGCGGCAACCCCGGAGTCCGAAGTCGTCCTGGTCTGCCGCGACCGCGATAAGGCAGAGCGGTCGGTTAAGGACATCATCGCCGCAACGTGCAATCCCAATGTGCGCTACGAACTCGCCGATTTAAGCAGACGGGCGGAAATTTACCGATTGGCCGGACGCTGGACCGGCCCGCTGCACGTGCTGATCAATAACGCCGCCTGCACTCCGCGCAGCCGCGGGGAAACGCCGGAAGGGATCGAACTGCAGTTCGCCACCAACGTATTGGGCTATTTCCATATGACGCAGGCATTTAGCGAAATTTTGCAGGCCTTCGCGCCGGCCCGCATCGTCAATGTCGCCAGCTACTGGGCCGGGGGGCTGGATATTAACGACCTTGAATTCAAGCGCCGGCGTTACGACAACGACCTCGCCTATCGCCAATCGAAACAAGCCGATCGCATGCTCAGTGCAGCTTTTGCGAAACGCTTCGCATCCGGCGATATCGCCGTCAACGCCTGCCATCCCGGAGACGTCAACTCAACCCTGAGCAATAACCTGGGTTTCGGCGGTCACGAATCGCCCGACCAAGGCGCCGATACCCCGGTATGGCTCGCCACTCACCCTATCGGCCAGCAACGCAGTGGTCGATATTTCGAACATCGCCGCGAGACCGTCTGCAGTTACAGCCGCGACGAACGGGCAGTGCAGGCGCTGTACCGGGCCTGCGCCGAATATGCGGAACGTTAAGCGCCGCCGCGGTCCGCCGGATGACCCTGCATTCAAGCAAGTGTGCCAACCACGATGAAATTTCTGGGTTCCTTGTTTAGCTTACTGTTCGGTGGAGCCTTTGCCGGTTTCGGTGTCATGGTGGCGTTGGCGACGGCGGTTCCCACCTATCAGGAATGGCAGGCGATGCAGCTCTGGCGGCCGGCGCACGCTACATTGCTACAGGTCTCCGGCTCCGACAACGACACCGTGGCCAGCTACCGCTATACGGTCGACGGCATCGACTACCAAAACGACCGTGTTTACGTCGCCTCGTTCAAGGACAATATCGGCTCTTATCATCAGGACCTGACGCGGCGCCTGCAACGTCTCAAACAAAACGGCCAAGCGGTCCCGATCTGGTACGACCCGGAGGCTCCCGGTCAGGCCGTCATAGACCGCGACATGCGCTGGGGATTGTTTGCCCTGATGTCGGGCTTTTGCTCGGTCTTCATCCTGATCGGTCTGATCGTCGGCGTTGCCGGTTTTCGTTCCGGCAAGCAAAATCGCGGCGCTCGAAACCGCGGTTCGCTGCGAGAGCTCAGGCGACAATGGCTCCGGCAACGGTCATCAGGTCATCGCAGCGAAAGCTTTGTCGATTACGTACATCGACAGGCGGCACCGTCGCAACAGTCGGCCGCTCCCGCCGAACGACGGCCGGCCAACGACCGGCCCTGGTTGGAGAGAAAAGAGTGGCGCCAGAACCGGATCCGATCCAACGCCAAGACCGGGATGTGCCTCATGTGGTTTTTCGCCGCCGCTTGGTGCGCCGTCACATCGCCGATCTTGTTCGTGCTGGAGGACGAGCTGAACGGAGGAAACTATGCCGCACTGCTCGGCCTGTTATTTCCGTTGGCCGGGCTGTGGTTATTGACCAAAGCCTGGAAACTTACCGTGGCCTGGCGGCGCTACGGCGTCATCGAACTGCAACTGGACCCCTTTCCCGGTTCGATCGGCGGCCATGTCGGCGGCAACCTAATGTTGTCCAACGTCAGCGATTTCCGCGGTCGCTACACGGTCGGACTGGAATGCATACACAGCTATGTTTCCGGTTCCGGCGACAACCGGTCGCGCCGGGAAAGCGTCGTTTGGGCCGAACAAGGAGTCGCCAACAGCGAGGCCAACGGCCGCGGCCTGCGGCTGGAGTTTCGTTTCGACGTGCCCGAAGGTCTGCCGGAGGCGGAGCTCGACCGCCAAGACGCTTACTACTACTGGCGGCTTAATTTGTCCGCCGAGATCGATGGGGTACCGTTAAACCGGCAATACGATATTCCGGTCTTCGCTACCGGAAACCGTTCGCGTTTCGTACGCCACGACATCAGCGCGCGGGCCGATGAACTGCGCAAGGAACAAGCCCTGCTTTCGCAGGCCGCCGTCAACTCCGGCGACTTTTCCCGTACCGGCCTGGCGCGGGCCTTCGTTTATCGAAACGACGGCGGCCGACACCGGTTTTACTATCCGATGTTCAGGAACAAATTGTTAACGCTGTTTTCGTTGATTTTCGCCGGCGGATTCGATTTCGCGGCCTATATGATAAACCGTGAGTTCGGCGGCGACGGCATCCTCGGCATCGGCATGCTGATCTTCTCTCTGCCGTTTGCCGCGGTCGGCCTGCTGGCGACGATCGCCGCAATTTATCTGCCCTTCAACAACCTGAGCGTTTGCCTGGGCGACGGCAAGATCAAGGCGCTGCGCCGTCTGCTGTTCATCCCCGTTCGATATAACGCCCTCGGCAGCCGCGACGTAACGCAAATTGAGGTTAAAGCCACGGGCACTAGTGGACAAGGGGTAAAACAAATCGAGCATTTCAAATTGCTCGCCCACGGCAAAAACGGGTGCCGTTTCACGATCGCCGAAGGCATCGACGGCCAACAGCTAGCCGAACAATTGAAAGACTTTATCGGTAAACGTTTGGGGCTGGAGGCTGGGGACGCGTTTCTGAATCGATAAAACGTGCCGTCCGGTCATTTTTTCAACCCGTGCAGGCTGATCAGCAGAACCGCCTCGTCCCTGGTCAAACCGCACTCCCTGACCAGTTCGTCGGCGGCGGCGCCACGGTGGATTCGTTGTATGGCCGAATGATAGGGTTGCGAGGCGTCGGGTTGTTGCCGTTTGAGGCTTTCGTTTTGCGCTAATTTGGCGGCGATCGCTCTGAGCCGCTCGTCATTGCCTTGCAGGCGGTTGTCGACCGAGACGGCGGCCGAACAAATCCCTGCGATATCTTTACTGTTGCGACCTACGGCCTGTTCCAGTTCGCGGCAAGTCCGTTTCAATTTGTTATGCTCGACAAGCAGCCAAAGCAGCACGACCGAAACCGCTATAGACAAGGCCAACGCCGCAGCCAGCAATACTTCGTTCATCACACTCTTTCGTCGATATGATGCGCCGGCTCACCGTTGCTCTGCTGTTCGGTTTCGTCCCTTTCCCGTTTGGGTTGCCGCTCCTCGCCGCGCCGTTTATCGTCGCTTTCCACGCGGCGCGGCCGGACGATAGGACTGCTCGGTGTCAATGGTGATATTTCGGCCATCATCGTCTCTCCAAAGTTAGCGGCACCGCTTCCGGCTGCATCCGGCAGCGACTTCGGCACTCAGAATAAATCCAATTCCGCCTTTTCCTCGTCGTTGAGAAACTTGTTCAGATCGACCAGGATTAACAATTCGTTGTCGCGACTGGTCACCCCTTGAATATATTTCGAGCTCTCTTCGTTACCCACGTTCGGCGCCGTTTCTATCTCCGAAGCCCGCATCTCGACCACTTCGGCGACACTGTCGACCAAGATACCGATGATATGATTCTCGGTTTCGATAATCACGATCCGCGATGCGTCGTCCGGCTCCTTGGAGGACAGTCCGAAACGGTTGCGGGTATCGATGACGGTGACCACATTGCCGCGCAGATTGATTATCCCCAAAACATAAGACGGTGCGCCCGGCACCGGCGCGATTTCGGTAATCCGCAACACTTCCTGTACCTGCATGACGTTGATGCCGTATTTCTCGTCGCCCAGGCAAAAAGTCACCCACTGCATGACCGGATCGTTTTGTTTGTTATCTTCGCTCATCTTCGTCTCATCCAATTATCGCTTTCAATGCCGCATTTTACGATGCGGCACCAATTGTTGCACATCGATCACGGCGGTTAACTCCTCGATCACCGTACCGACCAGCCAGGGCCGTTTTTCCCGTAGCGTACGCCACCTGACTTTGTCCGGCTGCAGGCGGCTGATCGACAAGATTTCATCGCAGGCCAATCCCCAGCGCCCGTCCCCGGTAATCAAAATATGGCGGAACGGATTGGCGACCGGATCGCGCTGCTTACCCTTGTTCTTGCCGAACAGCAACTGCCCGGTGTCCAGCACGCCGATGCGGCCGTCGTGTTCGTCCAACAATCCCAAGAACCAGGAGGGCTGTCCGGGCAGCTTAGTCGGTTGCCGTTCGTTTCTCAGCGTTCTCAACAGGTCGGTCAACGGCGTCGCCAGGGTCAGCTGGTCTACTTTAAAAAACAAAGCCTGGAATTCGTGCCGGGCCCAGTCCGGCATCACCGCTAACTGTTGGTTTGTTATCGCTTCCCGGCTTTCGAGCGGCACCGGCAACCCTGCTTCGATTTCCGCGGCCGCCAGCGTCGGCGCCAACAGGGGCGGGTTCAATTCGGCGCGTTGAACCGGCTCCACCGCCGTTTTCGGCGCCGCATCCGGCTGCTCGATCGGTGCTGTTTCGCCGACCTCGGAAGGAATTTCCTCGAGGAGGGTCCTCAGATAAATATCCAGCGCTAATTCCTGATGCACCACCCGATGCGCTTGTTTGTCCTGCTTCATGAAGACAGTGCCATTTTATCGTCGTGTTGCTTGTCGTGAAGCAATAATAATTCCAACAGTTCGGAATACGCCTGCGCGGCTTTGGAATCCTTGACGAACAAGGACACCGGCGTTGCCGCTTGGCTGGCTTCGCGAATCTTGGTATCGACCGGAATGAACGACTTCCAGACATTATCCGGATACTTGGAGCGCAACGATATCAGGCTCTCGCGCGCGGCCCTGGTGCGTTTATCGAACATCGTCGGCACGATGGTGTATCGGGGCTTCGCATTACGCGATTTGAACACCATGCCCATCGTATGGAGCATGCGGTCCAGCCCTTTCAACGCCAAGTATTCCGACAACACGGGAATGAGCAGGTGGTCGCAGGCCGCCAGCGCGTTGATCATCAGCACGCCCAACATCGGCGGACTGTCGATCAGCACGTAATCGTAGTCCGCCGCCACCTGCTTTAGCGACGAGGAAACCACCATTCCCATGCCGCCCATCGCGGCGACCTGACGGTCCAGGGTCGCGATCGCGGTCGACGCCGGCAAGACCGACAAGCCGTCGAATTGCGTTTCGACGATATAAGGTTCGGCACTGAGCGTTTTTTTCTTCTGGCTGGCGTCGTGAAAAAGATTGTAAACGCTGGCCCGCAATTCGTCGGGATTCATCTTGAAATAGCTGGTCAGCGAACCGTGCGGATCGAGGTCCACCAGCAAGGTCCGAAACCCCCAGGACGACAACAAACCGCCGAGCGTTACCACGGTCGTCGTTTTCCCGACCCCGCCTTTCTGATTCGATACCGACCATATTTTCATAGACAATCCGGTTTACGGCGACGAAACCTTCGCATCCGCGCCATCGTTCGCCCGTTTTATATTCAAGACTTTGGCCCGCTGTTCGTCGTCCATTCCGTAGCGGGCGAAAGCCTGCGACATCAATACCAACACCACGCGCCGGTTCTTGAAGCGGCCGCCTGCCGTATTGTTATCGGCAATCGGATGGAATTCTCCATAGCCCACTGCCGACAAACGGGTTGGAGGGATATCGCCGGCAATCAATTCCCTGACCACGCTGGTCGCCCTGGCCGACGACAAATCCCAGTTCGACGGAAACTCCACGGTATCGATCGGAACGTTATCGGTATGCCCTTCGACGTTGACGACGTTCGGCATTCGCTTGATCACCTCGGCCACTTTTTGTAGAACAGGCAGCGCCTTGGACGATAACTCCGCTTCCCCGCTGGCAAACAACAACTCGCTGTTCATCTCCAGCTCGACCCAGAAATCATGCCGTTTCACCTCGACCAAGTCTTCCGAGATATACGGCTCCAATACCTCTTCCAGCTCGTTCGACACCCTCAGCAGTTGCCTTCGTTCCTGCAAAATCTCCTCGCTCAACCGCTGCCGCTTCAATTCCTCTTCGGCGGTCGGATGTTCGAGCACGATCGGCTGCATGACCGTGGGAGGATTGCCGACTTCGATCGGCTGCACCGTCTTCAAACTCGGTTCTTGACGGTGGAAGGCCTCGTCCAAAGCTTCCGACAGCGTCTCGTATTTTTGGTTGTTCACCGACGAAATCGAATACATCACGACGAAAAAGGCGAACAACAGGGTGATAAAATCGGCATAGGAAACCAACCAGCGATCGTGATTTTGCGGCTCTTCGTGGACCTGTTTTCTGCGCCTCGCCATCCCGTCAATCCAATAAGAAACCGGACAGTTTCAGTTCGATATTCCTGGGGTTCTCGCCTTCCGCAATCGAGGTGATGCCTTCCATCATCATTTCCTCGGCCTTGGAAATCAGCAAAACCTGGGCCTTCAATTTGTTGGAAACCGGCAGGAACAACAAATTGGCCAGGCCGACACCGTATATGGTGGCGACGAATGCGGTAGCGATCCCGGCGCCCAATAATTCCGGATTGGCCAAATTCTGCATGACGTGAATCAGGCCGATCACCGCACCGATGATTCCGATCGTCGGCGAATAACCGCCCATCGCGCTGTATACGTTGGCAGCCTGCAAATCCAAATGTTCCCGGGTCGAGATGTCGACCTCCAGGCAATCGCGAATGACTTCCGGTTCGTTGCCGTCGACCAGCAGCTGCAACCCCTTCTTGGCAAACGCCTCCTGCTCCTGGTCGATGATACCTTCGAGTCCGAGCAAACCTTCCTTGCGGGCCAAGGCGCTCCAATCGACGATTTTCCTGACCTGCGCCTGTAACGGAATCTTGTGCGGAGCGACCACCCAACGCGAAATCTTAATGCTTTGCCAAACCACCCGCGGCGGAAAATGCAATAAAGTCGCGCCCAACGTTCCGCCAACAACGATGATCAAGGCATGGATATTCAACAGAAAGTCGAATTCGCCTCCGCCCAGTGAATTGCCGGCGATAATCGCGGTAAAACCGATCATGACGCCGAGAATGCTCAGAATGTCCATCAGCCTAGTTTGTTAAGTTCGAATGCGATCTCGTCAAGACTGTACACGTGGTCCGCCAGACCGGCTTCGGCAACCGCCTTCGGCATTCCGTAAATGGTACAGCTGGATTCGTCCTGCGCCCAGATCTCGGCGCCTTTCCGCTTCAATTGCTCCGCCCCTTTCTTACCGTCGGCTCCCATACCGGTCAAGACCACGGCCAAGACCTTACCCACCTGTAGCCGTGCCACCGAGGCAAAGGTGATGTCGACGCAGGGGCTGTAAATCTCGCCGCTCGCCTTTCGCCGTAAATTGATGCAGTGCGTGCCGTGTCGATACTCCAACTCCATCTGCATGCCTCCAGGCCCCAATAACGCCAGGCCCGGCTGCAGCAACTCGCCTTGTTCGGCCTGCTTGACTCGAATCTTGCACAACTCGTTCAGCCGTTCTGCGAAACTCTTGGTGAAATTTTCCGGCATGTGTTGCACGAGCAGAATCGGTACCGAGCAATGCGCCGGAATTTGGGTCAGGATCTTTTGTATGGCTACCGGCCCGCCGGTGGATGCCGCGACCAACAGCAAATCGGGGCGCACACGGTCCCTTCTGCCCGCAATAGCGGTGGCAGGCGCCGTTACCGGCCTGGCGTGCGGCGCCGCGGCCGCCTGTTTGCGGATCCGCTGCGCTTGCTGGGCGACGATGCGTATCCTGCGCCGCAGCAACCTTTTCGCCATCTCGCGGTTGCCGTCGATGTCGTCCAGCTGCTTCGGCAAGAAATCGATCGCGCCGGCGTTTAAGGCATCCAACGTCGCTTGCGCACCGACCCGGGTGGCGATCGAAAACATAAGAATCGGCGCCGGGCAGTCGCGCATAATTTGCTTAACCGCGGTAATGCCGTCCATCACCGGCATTTCCACGTCCATCGTAATCACGTCCGGTTCCAGTTGCGCCGCCAGTTCGACGGCTTCGCGGCCGTTCCCGGCAGTGCCGACCACCTGAAAAGTGCTCTCTTCCTCAAGAATCTCCTGGATTCTTTTGCGAATGAATCTGGAATCGTCGACAACCAGTACCCTAATCGTCATCAACCACCACTTGCTGCAGCTCGTGAGTTCGCGCCGGTCGAGCCGCCAAGGCGGCCGGACGATCCGGGCGTATCGCTTTCAAGCTGCCAATGTCAGTTAGCGCGTTACGCCGCATAACGCTTCATCAATCCCGGAACGTCCAAAATCAATGCGATTCTGCCGTCGCCGGTTATCGTCGCTCCTGCCAAGCCCTCCAAGCCGTGCAACTTGGCACCGAGCGGCTTGATCACGACTTCCTCCTGGCCGATCAACTGGTCCACGACAAACCCCACGTGCCGGCCTCCGGCATTGACCACGACGACATGCGCCATCGTCCGTTTATCGATTGCATAGCCGGCATCCTGCTGCACCAGCCATTCCCCGAGATAAAATAACGGCAGCGCCTTTTGCCTGACCACCACCACCAATTGGCCGTCCACGACGTTGGTCTTGCGCAAATCCAGATCCAAGATCTCGACCACGCTCGCCAGTGGCAGGGCGAAGGCTTGGCCGCCGAGTTTGACCATCAGGGTGGGCATGATGGCAAGCGTCAACGGAACCTTGATGATGATCGTGCTGCCGACGCCTTCGTCGGAGTCGATCTCCACCACGCCGTTCATCTGGTTGATCCGCGTCTTGACGACATCCATCCCGACGCCCCGGCCCGAGACATCGGAAATCTCGGTCTTGGTCGAAAAACCGGGTAGAAAAATCAGGTTGTAACATTCCCTGTCGTCCAATCTGGCCGCGCTCTCCTCGTCCATCAGCCCTTTCTCGACCACTTTCGCCCGCAACGCGTCCGGATTCATCCCTTTGCCGTCGTCCTTGATCGACAACAGGATATGGTCACCCTCCTGCGAGGCCGTCAATACCACCAACCCCTCACTGGGCTTGCCTTTGGCCACCCGCTCCTCCGGCGACTCGATACCGTGATCGACCGCATTGCGGACCAGATGCACCAACGGGTCGGCCAGCGCCTCGACCAGGTTTTTGTCGAGATCGGTCTCCTCTCCGACCAGCTCCAGACGAATTTCCTTATTGAGGCTTCTGGCCAGATCCCTAACCACGCGAGGAAAGCGGCCGAAGACTTTCTTTATCGGCTGCATCCGGGTCTTCATCACCGCCAGTTGCAAATCGGCGGTGACCACGTCGAGATTGGAAACGGCTTTGGCAAAATGTTCGCCGCCTTCGTCGTTGGCTTTCAGGGTTTGAAACCGGTTACGCACCAAGACCAACTCGCCGACCATGTTCATGATCTCGTCCAGCACCTGGGTATCCACTCTGACCGTGGTATCCCCTTGCGGCGCAGCCTTGGCGGCAACTTTGCTTTCCGCCTCGAGCGCCGGCTTATCGGGCTTGCGGGGCAACGCCGCCGGTTGTTCCTTCTTGGCCGGCTTGCTCTCCGGTTTGGGTTTGTCGACCGCCGGTTCGACCGGCTCCTGATTCACGGCCTTCGCGGCCTGGGCGGAGGGTTCGGATCGAACGCTGGCGCCGCTGAATTTTCCTTTGCCGTGCAATTCGTCGAGCAATTGCTCGAATTCGGTTTCGGTAATGTCGCCGCTTTCGCCCCTTGCCGGTTTTTCCGAAACGGGCGGTTGTTCCGGCGTCGCGACACCGCCGCCCGAAAACTTGCCTTTCCCGTGCAGCTCGTCCAACAAATCCTCGAATTCTTCCTCGGTGATCTCGTCGGAACCGGTTGCCGCCGGCGGCGGCTCTTCGACATCCGGTCTTTTCGCCGTCGGAGATCCGCCTTTGCCGTGCAACGCATCCAACAGGTCCTCGAATTCCTGTTCCGTGATCTCGTCGCCGACCGCAGTTTGCTCGTTGCCGTTGTCCTCGTTCGCGACCTCCAACATCGATTCGAATTCCTGTTCGACAATGTCGGCGACAGAGCCCGGTTCGGCGATCGAAGCAATCGGGGCCGGTTGGTCGCTGTCGCCGATTTCCGAAGATTCGTTTTCGCCCGACTCTTCGGCCCCGGTAAAAGCCTGCAACCGCTGCAGCAAGGTCGCCGAGGCCGGCGACGGTTCGTTGCCCCCGCGCACTAGGCCGAACATTTCGTTGACGACATCGAGCACCTGCAGGATGACGTCCATGAGCTCGGCGGTGACCCTGCGCTCGCCTTGTCTTAGGACGTTAAAAACGTCTTCCGCGCTATGGCAGACATCGACCAGCGGATTGATCGCCAAAAACCCGGCCCCTCCTTTGATCGTATGAAACCCCCTGAAAATGGCGTTTAACAGATCGAGATCGTCCGGGGTCTGTTCCAACTCGACCAGCTGTTCGCCCAGCAGCTCCAAAATCTCGCTCGCCTCGACCAGGAAGTCCTGTAGAATTTCGTCGTCTAGATCAATCGCCATCTGTCTTCCTCAAAATCCCAAACTGGACAGCAGATCATCCACATCGTCCTGACTGCCGGCCACATCGCCCTGCCGGTCGTCGATACCGGGAACGGCCGGCCCGGGCAGATCCGGTTGCGTGCGTTCTCCTCCCGGCTTCACCTTGCCGCCGGAAATACGAATGACCTCCACCATGCTGGCTTCCAAGTCCTGCACCAGATCGATCACGCGACGAATGATTTGCCCGGTGATGTCCTGAAAGCTTTGCGCCATTAGTATCTCGTTCAAGCCGGCTTGAACGGCTTGCAGAGAGTTTTTCGATTCCGTGAAATGCAATGCGATTTCGCGGCTCATCGTCTTGAATTCTTCGTAAGGCATTTCCCGGTCCAGAAACCGGCCCCATTTGCCGGCCAATTCGGAGACCCCGTCGGTCAGCTGTTCGGAAACCGGCAACAGGTTTTCCACCACGGTCAGGGTCTGGTTGGCCGCCTGGTCTGTCATCGTGATGACGTATTGCAACCGTTCTTTGGCATCGGGAATCTCTTTCTCGGTCAACGATGCAATGCGCGAATCGACGGCGAAACTGGTCATCGTGTCATGCAGTTGGCGGGTCAGCCGGCCTACTTCCTTGAACAGCTGCGTTTCCCGCAAGCCGGCTATTTCGTCCAATAGCGCGTCCGCGGTCACATCGTCACCTTTTTCCAGTGCTTTCACCAGATCTTTGGCCAAAGCCAGGCGGGTTTCTTGCGTCATCAACTCACTCCTGCTCAGCCGTTGCCGTCGATTCGTTCGAAGATCTTTTCGATTTTTTCCTTCAGCGTCGCTGCGGTGAACGGCTTGATCACGTAGCCGTTTACCCCCGCCTGCGCGGCCATAATGATTTGTTCCCGTTTCGCCTCGGCGGTAACCATCAATACCGGCAGGTTCGCCAACTCCGGGGTGCCGCGAACGGCTTTCAGCAAATCGATCCCCGTCATCCCCGGCATGTTCCAATCCGTGATCAAAAAATCGATGCCTCCTCTTTGTAAAATAGGCAACGCCGTTTTACCGTCATCGGCCTCGACCGTATTGGTAAACCCGAGATCCCGCAACAGATTTTTGACAATGCGCCTCATCGTCGAAAAATCGTCGACGATGAGAATTTTCATATTTTTATCCAAGGATAATCTCCAACCTACTTTTCTATGATTATAAATTTATCGTCATAAACCTTAATTACTTGAACGATTTACGCTTCGCTATCGGCTTCGTCCAACCAGTCGGAAAGCCTGGCCCGCAAGCGCAACATGGCTTGGCTGCTAATCTGACTGACCCGCGATTCGCTGACGTCGAGCACGTGGCCGATTTCTCGCAAATTCAGACCTTCGTCGTAATAGAGGGCGATAACCAAGCGCTCTCTCTCGGGCAGTAGCCTGATGGCTTCGGCCAAAGCCCGCCGAAACGACTCTTGTTGCAGGTGGACGCCCGGCTCGACGTCAAGCGCCTGCGCGTCCTTCAGAAAGCCGTCGCCGCTCTGATCGAGTTCTTCGATGCTGAAGGTCTTACACCCCAGCGTATCCTGCAGGATGCGATTGTACTCCTCCAGCGAAATCCCCAGAAATTCGGCCACGTCGCTTTCCCTGGCATCGTGCCCCAAGCGGTTTTCGACCTCCCGAATCGCCTCCGCCACCATGCGCGCCTTTTTATGCACGGAACGGGGCGTCCAATCGGAGCGCCTGACTTCGTCAAGCATCGCGCCGCGGATGCGAATACCGGCGTAGGTGTCGAAACTGGCTCCCTGGGACGGGTCGTAATTCTTGATCGCTTCCAACAAGCCCAACATACCGGACTGAACCAGATCGTCCAGCAGTACGGTATCCGGGAGCCGCCCCATCAGGTGATAAGCAATGCGCTTTACCAACGGCACGTGCTGCAACACCTGATCGTTGATGTTGCCGGTTTGTACCGAAGCGTACATTGCCGCTCCGTTCATGCGACGTCCTCTTCCGAACTATAGCGAATCATGCGTTCGACGAAGAATTCCAAGTAACCGCCGGCGCGCGTCTTGACCGGCCAACGGTCCACTATCCGCGCCACATTCTTAAACGCCAACGCGGACTTGCTCTGCGGGAAGGCTTCCACCACCGGGCATTGTTTTTGCACTGATTTTCGCAGGTAGTCGTCCAACGGGACCGCTCCGGTCAGTTGCAGATTGACGTCGAGATATCGGTCGGTGACCTTGGTCAACTTGTCGAATAAATTCTGTCCGTGCTGCACCGATTGCACCATGTTGGTCACGATATGGAAATTATTCAGACCGTAATCGCGATTCAACAATTTGATGTAGGCGTAGGCGTCTGTCAGCGACGTCGGCTCATCGCAGACGACGACGATAATCTCCTGGCAGGCCCGAGCGAAATTGACCACCGTCGCCGAAATTCCGGCGGCGGTATCGACGATCAGGATATCCAAATCGTTGTCGATTTCGCTGAAAGCGCGGATAACCGCCGCCTGCTCGATGGTCGACAGCTCGGACATATGTTGAATGCCGGAAGACGCCGGGATGACGCGCAGGCCGGAAGGACCGGTCAACATGATTTCGTTCAGGTTTTTTTCGCCTTTCAATACGTGCGACAAATTGAATTGCGGCGACATGCCCAGCAGAATGTCGACATTGGCCAGCCCCATATCGGCGTCCAACAAAGCCACCCTGCGCCCCAGTTGCGCCAACGCGACGCCCATGTTGACCGACAAATTGGTTTTTCCGACACCGCCTTTTCCGCTGGTTACGGCAATGACCCGTACCGGTTTGCTTGTTCTCATGTTTCTTATTCCAGCCGCCTGATCGAGTGGTTTAAGCATAGCCGACCGCCACCCGGTCTTCATCACTAAATTGGTTAGTATAGTCGCTTTCCGACGCTATCCCAGTAACACATTGCCTGATCAATGCTTCGGGGTCGGCCGAATGAATGTCTTCCGGCACCTGCTGGCCGTCGGTGAGCAACGACAGCGGCAGCTGCTGCTCGATAATGGCCGATAATGCTCCGCCCTGCGCTACCGCTTCGTCCAGCTTGGTTAAGATGCCCGCTTGAGGACCGTACTGGCGAAAGGCGTCGATGATTTCGTGTGTTGCCTGATATTGAGTCGCCGCCGACATCACCAGATAACTCCTGATCGGAAATTCATGCTGCCGCAGGGTGTCGATCTGCTCGGCCAATCGCATGTCGCGCTGGCTCATGCCGGCGGTGTCGATCAGAATCAGGCGTTTGTCGCTCAGACTGCGAATATGACCGCACAATTCTTCGGCATCGTTGGCCACCCGCACCGGCACGCCTAGGATCCGGCCGTAAATATTCAGTTGTTCGTGGGCTCCGATGCGATAATTATCGGTGGTGATCAGCGCCACGCCGGAAGAACCGTGTCTGAGTATGAACTGAGCCGCGATTTTGGCGATCGTGGTCGTTTTCCCGACCCCGGTGGGCCCGACCAAGGCGACGATACCACCGCGCTCGAACAAATCGTCGTTGGCCATCGGCAGCATCTGGGCCAGCATTTCCTGCGCCTTCGCGAAAGCCAGTTCTACATCTTGGTGACCGCCCAATCGATTGCCGATCTTGGCCGCTAAATTGCCGCAAAACCCCATTCGCGCCATGCGCCGAAGCAACTCCGAGCGGGTGTCGTGCGACACCGAGGCCGGCGCGCCGGCCGTTGTCAATTGCGCCAGTTTATCGTCCACCGACGCTTTCAGACCGCTGAGTTCCTTACGCATTTCCAGCCGCAGTTCCTGCATCAGCTGCTCCACCGTAGCGGATGCCGCCGGCCCCGCTTGCATGGGCGGAGACGGCACTTGCGGAGCCGGCATTTCGGGAGCGCCGGCGGACTGCCGACGGGCGCGCTCGGCAGCATCCTGTTGTTGCCGGCCGGTCGCCGCCAACTGTATCTTTTCCGCATAACCCAAATACTGCTCCATATTGCGCCGTAGCGGGCTTTCCGGAATCGAGCCGTCGACGCCGCGTTTGCGCGAACTGCTGATGACATGTAGCGGTTTGGCGGGCTCGCCGGCGGCGCTCTGCGTTGCGGCCCCGGTTTGCTCCGTTGCCGGTTGTTTTTGCAGTTTATTGTGTATCGCCTGCTCGTCGAAATCGCGGGCGGCAACGATTTCCACGCCGCCGTCGATCGAACGGTTGGACATGATTACCGCATCCGACCCGAGCTCCTCCTTGACCATTTTCATGGCGCTGCGAATATCGGGGGCAAAAAAACGTTTTATCTTCATCGCGTTTCCTCTTTGACGTTATGCACGCTGACCGACTGTTGAAACCACTTTAATCTGGCGATCTTCCGGAATTTCGTTGTAAGCCAATACATGGAGTCCGGAGATGGAATGCCTGACGAAACGGGCCAACCAGGGGCGAACGAAGGAAGAAACCAAGACTACCGGCGTCAAACCCTCCATTTCCATCTTTTGCGTGCTTGCCGCTAACGATTTATGCATTTGTTCCGCTAACCCCGGTTCCAATCCGGCACCGCCTTCGCTGGCCGTTTGCAGCGATTGCTGCAAAATACGTTCCAGCTCCGGCTCAAACGTGATAACCGGCACTTCGCTATGTATCCCATTGATTTCATGGACGATCGATCTGCCCAACGCGGCGCGCACCGCCGATGTCAGGATGTCCGGATCTTGACTCCTCGCCCCGTACTCCGCCAAAGTTTCGGCGATCGTACGCATATCGCGAATCGAAACGCGTTCTTGCAACAGGTTTTGCAGGACTTTGACGACGATCCCCAGCGGCAGTGTTTTCGGCACCAGGTCCTCGACCAATTTCGGCGCCTGTTTGGCTAGGTTCTCGAGGATTTGCTGCGCCTCTTCGTAACCGAACAGTTCATGGGCGTTGCTTTGCAGAATATGGCTGAGATGGGTCGCCACGACGGTTCCGGGGTCGACCACCGTATAGCCGAGGGTTTGCGCATGATCTTTTTGGGAGGGTTCGATCCATACCGCCTCCAGGCCGAAGGCCGGGTCGCGGCAGGGCGTTCCCTGCAGCGTGCCGAACACGCTTCCCGGATTGATCGCCATTTCCCGGTCCGGCATGATCTCGGCCAGTCCGGCGGTGACCCCGAGCAAGGTGATCCGATATTCGGTCGGCGACAAATCCAGGTTATCGCGGATATGTACCGACGGAATCAAAAAACCCAGCTCCTGGGACAGTTTCTTGCGCACCCCTTTGATGCGCGTCATCAATTGTCCGCCTTGGTTTTTGTCGACCAATGGAATCAGACGATAGCCGACCTCGAGGCCGATCATGTCCACCGGCATTACGTCGTCCCAACCCAACTCCTTGATCTCGGTTTTGGCAGGCTGAGGCACCGACACGGCCTGTTCCAAAATCAGGCTTTCCTCTTGCTTGCGGCGCCTGTCGATCAAATAGGCGGAACCGAGCAACGCCAACGATAGCAAAATAAAAACCGCATTCGGCATGCCCGGAATGATCCCCAGCAGGCCCATTACGCCGGCCGTGATTAACAGGGTTTTCGGGTCGTCGAACAACTGCGCCGAAACCTGTTTGCCGATGTTCTGGTTACTGCCGCGCACGCGGGTGACGACGATCGCCGAGGCGCTGGACAACAACAGTGCGGGGATTTGGGCAACCAATCCGTCGCCGATAGTCAACAGCACGTATACCTCGCCGGCGTCGGCGAAGCTCATTTGGTGCTGACCGACGCCGATCGCCAGCCCGCCGATGATATTGACAAATAAGATGATGATGCCGGCGACCGCATCGCCGCGAACGAACTTGCTGGCGCCGTCCATCGAACCGTAAAAATCGGCTTCGGAAGCGATTTCCTCGCGCCGGGCCCGCGCTTCGTCCTGCGAAATCAGTCCGGAATTCAAATCGGCATCGATCGCCATTTGCTTGCCGGGCATCGCATCCAGAGTGAAGCGGGCGCCGACTTCGGCCACCCGTCCGGCACCCTTGGTGACGACGACGAAATTAATGACTACCAAGATCGCGAAAACCACCAGGCCGACCGCGAAATTGCCGCCGATGACGAAGGACCCGAAGGCCTCGATCACTTTACCGGCGGCATCGCCGCCTTGATGCCCTTCCAGCAGGACCACCCGGGTCGAAGCGACATTGAGCGCCAGACGCAACATCGTCGCCACCAGGATCACGGTCGGGAATACCGCGAATTCCAGAGGCTTTAGCGTGTACACCACGACCAATAGAATAATTAGCGAAAACGCGATGTTGAAGGTAAAGAACAGATCCAGCAAGAACGGCGGTAGCGGGAGCACGACCATCGCCAGAATCATCAGAATCACCACCGGCGCGCCGAGGCCCATGCCGGCGATCGTGCGTATCGTTTCGATAATTTTGTGCAAGTTCATAGAAATCCGAAGATGTGGAAGCCGATGCCAAACCGTTGGTCGACCGGTGCCGGCGTATGGCCGGCGCCGCATCCGAACGGCGACGAGTTTTCGTCTCTTCCATGCAAGAAGCCCGCCAACAACGAATGACGTTTAGCTTTGCCTAAAATCGTCGGGCACCGGCACATCCGTCGGCGGAAAGGGTTTGGCCCAACCGTTCTCTACTGCGGCCTGCAGTTGGAAGACATAGGCCAGCACTTGCGCCACGGCCAAAAACAAGCCTTGCGGAATCTCCTGGTTTAGGTCGGTCGAATAGTACAACGCGCGAGCCAGCGGCGGCGCGGCGACCAGCGGCACGTCGGCGGCCAGAGCGGTATTGCGGATCTGTGCGGCGATCAGGTCGACGCCCTTGGCCACGACCACCGGAGCCCCGGTACTGGAGCGGTCGTATTTCAATGCCACCGCGTAATGGCTGGGATTGGTGACGATCACGTCGGCCTTGGGCACTTCCTCCATCATCCGCCGCTGCGCGATCTCCATCTGCGTCCTGCGGATCCTGCCCTTGACCTCGGGACTACCTTCGGATTCCTTATGTTCGTCCTTCACCTCCTGCTTGGTCATTCGCAACTGGCGTTTGTTGTTCCATAGTTGATACGGCACGTCGACGACGACCACCAACAACAGGGCCGAGCTCAGCAGCAACAAACTGCGAACGATGATTTCCGCCGAACGCCTTAGGGCTTGATCCAACGGCTGATCGTTCAGCCCCATCAGTTCGTCCCGATACAACGCGAATAACAGGTCGGCGACGATAAACACCAGCGCCACCTTGATCAGCGCCTTGAGCAATTCGACCACACCCTGGATACCGAAAATTTTTTTCATCCCGGTCAGCGGATTGAACTTGGACAATTTCGGCTGTATCGCTTCGCCGCTAAAATTCCACCCCCCCATCAGCATGGGCGTGATTAGTGCCGCCACGGCCAGCACGACTGCAAACGGCAAGATCAGCCCGATGGCGTCGATCATGGTCCTGCTGAAGTGGCCTACCAGGCTGGCGGTGTCGAAAATGTCGTCGCGCGAGAGGCTGAGCTGCTGCTTCATGATGCGTTCCAGCCCGCGCACCATGTAGCCGCCCATAAAGATGAACAACAACGAGCCGGTAATCAACGAGACGAACGTATCGAGTTCCCGCGATCGCGGCACCTGCCCTTTCTTTCGCGCCTCCTCCAGACGCTTGGCGGACGGTTCTTCGGTTTTATCCTGTCCGCTATCTTCGGCCATTTAGGTCAACCTCAACAGCTCGCGCACCGCACCGAATGCGTCTTGCAATATGGCGGAGAAACTTTCCAGGATATCCGGCAGAGTGATCCCGATCAACAACATCCCCAACAGCAGCGATATCGGAAAACCGACGCCGAATATCTGCAGCTGCGGGGCCGCCCTCGAAGCCACTCCGAACGAGATATTGACGAACAGAATCGTGATCATCACCGGCAACGCCAGGGATACGCCGCCGGCAAAAATTTGACTGCTCCAGGCAATCACCCGCCATAAATCCGACAGCTGGATGCCGCTTGCCGCAATCGGCAGCGTGCTGAAACTTTGCGCCAGCATTTCGATCAACAGCAGATGCCCGTCGTAAGCCAGAAACATCAGGCTGGCCGCGATCACGAACACTTGCGCCACCACCGGCACCTGGATCCCGGTGGCGGGATCGACCAGCGAGGCGAATCCCAGCCCCATGCTGTAGGCGATCGACTGTCCAGCTAATAAGACCACCGAAAACGCCATCTGCAGAATGAAGCCGGCGGTAACTCCCAAAGCAATCTGCTGGATCGCAACCATAAACCCCTGAGCGCTGAACAAGGCGATGTCGGGCAACGGCGGCAACACCGGAACGATCACCGCGGTTATCAGTAACGATGCCAACACCCGAATCCGCGCCGGCACCGCCTGGACGCTGAACACCGGTATCGATAAAAACATCGATCCGATGCGAAAATAAGGCCAGGTATAGGAAGCCACGAGGGCCAGCAATTGATCTTCGGTGAAGTTCATCCGATAAGATCGGGAATTTCCCTGACCAGTTCCTGAAAATAATCGATCAACATCTGCAGCATCGCGGGACCAGCGATCATCAATACGATAATGATGGTTGCCAGCTTGGGAATAAACGTCAGGGTCTGCTCCTGTATCGAGGTCGCGGCCTGAAACATCGAAACCAGCAGCCCTACCGCCAACGAGGATAACAGTATCGGCCCGAGAATTTTTACCGCCACCCAAACGGTTTCCTGGGCAATGACGGAAATAGTGTCCGGTGTCATCGGGTGCCCGCCGGCTTAAACGTAAAAACTGGCGGCCAGCATTTCCATCACCAGCGACCAGCCGTCGGCCAACACGAACAACATGATCTTGAACGGTAACGACACGATCATCGGCGACAACATCATCATCCCCATCGACATCAGGACGCTGGCGACGACCAGATCGATCACCAGAAACGGCAGAAAAATCAAAAAACCGATTTGAAAGGCCGTTTTCAGTTCGCTGGTCACGAAAGCGGGCAACAGCATTGAAAACGGTACCTGATCGACGGATTCGAAATCTTCGCGCCCGGAAATACGCATAAACATCTCCAAGTCGGTTTCCCGGGTTTGCCTGAGCATGAAGTCGCGAAACGGAAGCGAGGCTCGCTCCAGCGCCGTGGTGACGTCGATTTTTTCCTCCAGATAGGGTTGTACGGCAGTGCTGTTGACCTTGTCGAAAACCGGCATCATGATGAAAACGGTCAGAAACAACGACAAACCGAGCAACACCTGGTTGCTCGGGGCCTGTGCGGTGCCTATAGCTTGGCGCAGCAGCCCCAGCACGATCACGATGCGGGTGAACGAGGTCATCGTCAATAACAATGCAGGCAGTACCGTCAGCATCGTCATCAGGGCCAGAATCTGAATCGTCACGGTATAGGTCTGGCCGCCCTGCGGATTCGTCGTGACGGTGATCGCGTCGATGCCGGGCGCGGCCCAGGCCGTCGAGCCGGGCCAAAGCAGCGCGGCCGCAGTCAAAACCAAAACGCAAGATTTATCCATCCGGCCTCCCCTTAATGGCTTGCATCAACTTACCGGCAAGCTCGCCTTGCCGATGCTCGGATGACTGAAACAACCGATCGTCCCCTTCCAATTCCATCAGCTTGTCGATCCGGTTCGGCGTGACCCCCAACAACAATTGCTTGTCCCCCACCCTGAGCAGCACCACTTTCTCCCGCATGCCCAGCGACAAGGCGGTGACGATGCCGAGCTGATTTTTTCCCGGCAGGGAAAACTGCCCGGTTTTACGGACCAGCCAAACGCACAGCATGAATATCGCCAGCACCAGCAGCAGACTTACCGACCAGTTCAAGGCGTCGCCGTAGGTGGGCGAGAGGTCCGCTTGTCTTGCCGAAGTGGATCCCGCCAGCGCCAGCGTGGCCGCAGGATAATAGGCCAAAGCAAAGCCAATCAGTAGCCGGAACACCGTTTTCAACCGAGCTTTCTCACCCGTTCCGACGGACTGATCACATCGGTCAGCCTGATGCCGAATTTATCGTTGACGACGACCACCTCGCCGTGAGCGATCAACGTGCCGTTAACCAATACGTCCATCGGTTCGCCGGCCAAACGGTCCAGCTCGACGACGGACCCTTGATTGAGCTGCAACAGATTTCTGATATTGATCCTGGTGCGGCCTATTTCCATCGAAATGGTCACCGGCACATCGAGTATGACGTCCAGTTTCAGTTCATCGCTGTCCGAAGCAGGCGCGTTTTTGCCCTTTTGTGCGCCGAATTCGGGAAATTCGGCAGAATCGTAGCCGCCTTTCTTACCCGATTTCGTCTGCTCCGCCAGCGCTTGCTCCCACTCGCTTGCGTCGTCTTCACCGCCGGCGGCCTGCTCTTCCATCGCCGCCGCCCATTCGTCGCCTAATTGTTCGTTGTCGTTTTCACTCATGCTATACCTGCCTCTGTTCAAACCGCAATCCCGTAGTCTCGTTCCCATTTGTTTGGTGAGTACGGGCTAAACCTTACCTCACCGACGGGAACCCCGGGGCCGCGCTGGAATCTAGAGCGATTCCTGATTCAATTTTTCTAAAATCTGGATGGCGTAATTACCGTCCGACAAGCCGAGCTTACCCTTGAAAACCGGAACGTCCTCGGCGCTCAACACAACCGTTTCCGGCATTTCGACCGGAATCACATCGCCGCTCTTGAATTTCATGACTTCGTACAACGGCACTTCCTTTTCGAACAGCAGGCTGCTGAGTTCGACCTGGCTGCGCATAACTTCGTTTCGCAGCGACTCCTGCCAACGGCCGTCCACTTCGCCGCGGTCGCTGGTCACCGCGTCGAGCAATTCCCTGATCGGCTCTATCATCGTATAGGGCATCGCGATATTCAGGTCGCCGCCGCCTCCTTCCAGCTCGACATGGATCGTCGAGATGACAATGATTTCCGACGGACTGACGATATTGGCGAACTGCGGATTCACTTCCGAATTCATGTATTCGTAGCTGACGTCCATCACCGGTTTCCAGGCCTCCTGCAAATCCTTGAACACCATGTCCAGAATCAACCGGATCACGCGCATCTCGGTTGGGGTGAATTCACGGCCTTCGACCTTGTTGTAGAATTGCCCGCCGCCGCCGAAAAAATTGTCCACGGCGGTAAACACCAATCTCGGTTCCATCACGATCAGCGCCCGACCCCGCAACGGGGTCATGCGAATAATATTAAGGTTCGTCGGAACGAATAAGCTTTGTATAAATTCGGAAAACTTCTGCACTTGAATGCCCGCTACCGATATTTCGGCGGACCTTCGCAGAAAATTAAACAGCGAAATCCGGAAATACCGGGCGAATCGTTCGTTTACCATTTCCAGGGTCGGCATCCTTCCCCGAACGATGCGCTCCTGGCTGGTGAAATCGTACGGACGCGCGCCTCGTTCGCCTTCCTCTTCCGGCGCTTCGGTATCGACCTCGCCCTCGTCGACCCCGTGCAGTAATGCGTCGATTTCGTCCTGTGATAGAAGATCTGCGGTAGACATATTATTGCATCACGAATGCGGTAAAAAACACTTCTTTAATGTCGTTCCTGCCGGTCATTTTTTCCATGATACTCCCCGTCTCCTCCAACATCCGCCGGCGCAGTTCGTTTTTTCCGTCGGTCGTCGTCAACGGGTCGGCGCCCAGCGCGCTGATCGTCATCAATAAATTGTTCACTATCATAGGTTCATGTTTTTTTAGCGCCTCTTCGTCATCCTGACCGCTTAAAAACGCCACTCTAATCTCAATCAGACTGGCGCTGCTCCCTTTTGGAAAATTGACCCGCAACGGCTGATCGACTTCGTAATAATAGAAATTCTTGCCGGTCTCGCCCGGCTCCTCCGCCGTTTGTTCGGCTGCAGAGTCTTTGGCGGACATATCGCCGTCGCTTCCAGCCATCATCAACCAAGCCGTGCCGCCAGCAATGATCAGCAGCAACACAATTATGATGATGATCAGCATCTTCGAAGTCTTTTCGCCCGCTGCGTTTTCCTGATTCTCTTCAGCCATTTATACAACCCGTCCTACAACAATATCTAGCAATCCATATTCCAATTAAATAAAAGAATTACAGATCAAACACTTATAATAAACAGACCGCGACCGGACAAAAATTTGACGCTTATTGAAAGCGTCGTTGATACCGATTCCGGCTAGAAAATAACCGTGACGCTCGATGCCAACGGCTCGCCCAACCCTAAATTCGATCTACCATGCTGCAATTATTCTAGCAGATAGCGCACATTTATAACGCCTGGGAAAACCGATACGAAGAACGTCCCCGAAATTATCAAACCGAAGCCAAGAATATGATGCTGACAAGAACGACACCGATCCCGCGGCTGAGTCCGGGAGAGGAGAACTGTTGACGGAGGATAGCGGTGCCGGCCTATCCTCCGATAAGACTCGAAACAACCTAAAAGGCGTTCCCGGACTTGACGCCGAACTTTTTCAGCGCAATCGCCAGCGGGCAAAAACCGGAAAATGCCGATTGCAGTAAATTGGCACCGACAAAGGCGGTAAACCACAACCAATATAACGAATGCCAAACCGCCAACGCGACACTTAGTAAAATGAAGGTGCCGGCGACGGCTAAAACCCAACGGTCGATGCTCATGATCGCCTCCTATTTCAAGCGCACAACGCCCATCAATTTGAGCATCATCCGTTCATAGAAAGGTTCGCTGATACCCTTTCTGACCTTGCGCATGAAATATTTTTCAAACCCGATTTTCGCCATGTGCACCCATTTGCCTTGGCTGGACCACGTCGTGTTTCTGGGCGGGATCTGGGGCACCGCCAGGAATGCGACACCGGTATCGCCCAGGTCCGCCAGACAGAGCGCACTCAAACTCGGCACGTCGCTGGGCTCCTTGCCTTCGAGCTCATCACGAATATTATGCGCCGTCGCGGTCACCATGGATTCGATCATGTAGCCGGTTTTCGGCGTACCGACCGGCAGCGGAGTTTTTTCCACCGGAGGTAGCGCGATGCAGACGCCGACAGAATAGATGTTTTTAAACGTCGGGTTACGTTGGTATTTATCGACGATGACGAAACCGCGCGGATTAACCAACCCTTCCGCTGCGACGCTGCGCACCGCATCGACCCCGGTAAAGGCCGGCAGCATCATCGAATGCTTGAAAGGCAGTTCGTGCTTGGCTTTCTCTTGCCCGCTGTCGTCGACTTCAGTCACGTACATCATCCCTTGTTCGATACGATCGACCTTGGCATTGGTAATCCATTTGATCGTTTTATCCCTTAACGCGCTTTCCAACAGGCCCTTGGTGTCGCCGACGCCGCCCAATCCCAGATGACCGATATACGGTTCGGAAGTGACGAAAGTCATCGGCACCTTGTCGCGAATCTTACGTTTGCGCAATTCGGTTTCGAGGATCATCAGATATTCGTATGCCGGTCCGAAGCAGGAAGCCCCCTGCACCGCTCCGATCACTATCGGCCCCGGATCCTCCATGAACTTATCCCAATCTTGGGCCGCCAATGCCGCATGATCGACATGACAGACCGACGACGTATAGCCTTCAGGACCCAGACCCGGCACCTCGTCGAATGCCAAACGCGGACCGGTGGCGATAATCAAATAATCGTAATCGACCGACGAATTATCCGCCAAATGTACCTTATTACCAACCGGATCCAGCTTCACGGCAGCCTTTTGAATGAATTCGATTCCTTTCTTTTTCATTACCGGCGCCAGCTCGATCTTCAAATCTTCCGGTTTGCGCCATTTCGGAGGAACCCAGGGATTGGAAGGAACGAAATGAAAAGTGGGCGAATCGGAAATCACGACAACTTCGTGTTTGTTTTTCACCATTTCCTTCATTTCGAAAGCCATCGGCACGCCACCTATGCCGGCGCCTAACACTACAATTCTAGCCATAACACTCTCCTCATACGATTTCGGCCAATAAACCGCCGTAATAACCACGATGCCCGACCGGCATTCGCAACTATACGACAGAAAGGTTCGCCAAAATAACTATTATTTTCGTAAACACCGAGCAAATAGAATATTAGAATTCTCTAAAGTATTCAACTTTAATTTTACGCTCTTTTGCCTTACTCTATGCATGGTAACAGTTACCCTGCCGTGCCCGACCGACATTTCATGCGCTTTAAGATCAATCCCAACGGTATCCGTTTCCGCTTGTTCATCATGGGAGGAACACCGGCGTTGCTGCTGGTCGTTTCGTTGACCAGTTACTTCGTCGAACATCAATTGCACCACCTCGAGGTATCGTTGCACGAACGCGGAAAAACGGTTGCCAAACAACTGGCCGTCGCCAGTATCTATGGCGTGTTTTCCGGCAATAAACCGATGCTGAGAGAGATGTGCAACGACTTGCTGACCGAAAAAGACATCGCTTTCGTCACGATCAGAAGCTTGAACGGGGAAATCTTGGCTCATGCCAGCAATATTTTGGAAACCGATAGCGATCGGTTGAAGATATTCAAGGTCCCGGTCACGATTCAGTCATTACGGCAAAGCTCGACCGCCGTCGACTTTAATTTATTCGAATTCGCCGAAAAAGACGGCGACAAAGAAATCGGCACGGTAATGGTCGGATTGAGCCAGGAACCGATCCAAGACGCGCGCCGGCAATTTCTGATCAACAGCCTGACCATCATCGCCGGATGTGTCGTTTTTACCCTGTTGCTCGCCTTTCGCTTAAGCAAATCGATCAGTACGCCGCTGATCAATTTAACCCAGGTCGCCAACGATTTGGCCAACGGCAATATGGATGCGCGCGCCAGTAAAGCCGGCACCACCGAGATCGCCGCTTTATGCGACAGTTTTAACGTGATGGCGATCGGCCTGCAACAGACGCAAAACTACCTGTTGCAACAGGTGGACAACGCGGTCAAGGAACTCACCGCGGCAATGCAGGAGTTGGAGAGAAAAAATCGCTCTCTCGAGAAGACCACGCAACTGGCGATCGCGCAGAATGAAACCAAATCCCAGTTCCTGGCCCATATCAGCCACGAGATCCGCACACCGATGAACGGCATCATCGGTTTCATCGATTTGCTCAGCCGATCGAAACTCAACCCGTGCCAATTGGAACAAGCGAGATTGATTAAAACCTCGGCCTGTAACCTGCTTACCATCGTCAACGAAATACTCGATTACTCCAGTCTGGAAACTGGAAATTTCAAAACCGATGCCACCGTCTTCAACATCCGCGAATGCATCGAAAATACCGTAACCGCGATCATTCCCCGCTCTCGCGAGGTGCAGATCGTGATCGACATCGCCCCCGAGCTGCCGACCCTGGTCAACAGTGATTCGATACGCCTCAGCCAAGTGCTTACCAATCTGGTCGGCAACGCCTGTAAGTATACGAATCGCGGATATATCATCGTCCGCTGTACCTTAACTAAAAAATCCAGGCTGTTCGTTTCGGTCACGGACAGCGGCATCGGAATCGCCGAAGACCTCATGAAGGATTTGTTCCATCCTTTTCTGCCGCGCAGCAATCACTCCGCGGATAAGGAACCGGGTACGGGACTGGGATTGACGATCGCAAAAAACATCGTCGAGAAACTGGGAGGCACGATCGGCGTTCGCAGCCTACTCGGCCGCGGATCGGTGTTCTGGTTCGACGTCCCGGTGAAAACATTCGAGGAAACGAGAACATACTCGCCGGATACGGCAATCTACGTCGTAGACCCGATCGCCGTCAGGCGGAAAGCCCTGCTGAAACAAATCAGCCACTTAGGATTTAGCTCGCGCGGCTTCGCCTCGCTACGTCAGCTTACAAGACAACCGGGAAAAACCCGGGAAATCGTTTTTTATGCCGCATCCCGCCTGGATAGCGACGCCGATTTTAACGCTGAACTGGTGCGCATCAAGACGATAACCGGGCACCTAAAGGTCATCTTCATCGCCCACCAATTACAAACGTCCTGCGCCGCCGATATACTGCCGCTACCGTGTCGGTCTTCGTTTTTGCAACAAATCATCACCAACGCCTTCAGTCCGATTAGCAAGGACTCTTCCGTCGCGGTAAAAAGCAAAGCCAACACCGCCTCGCCCCGTTTCCGGGTATTAATAGCGGACGACAACGAAATCAACCGACTGCTACTCAAATCGCAACTGGAGAGTAGATCCGACGACATCACGATAGCCGAAGACGGCAAACAAGCGCTGTCGTTGCTACGGCAAAGAAAATATCAACTTATTCTGTTGGACTTGCAGATGCCGTACCTGAACGGTCTTGAGCTACTGGAACAAATCAAAAAACCTGATTGCATCAACCACGACAGCCCGATCATCGCGATTACCGCTCATGCCCAAAGCCACCAACGCAAGAAGCTGATCGACGCCGGCTTCGACGAATGCCTGATCAAACCGGTATTGCTCGAACAGCTGGAGGAAGTACTCAATCTCTGGCAGCCCTTAGTCCAAGAGGCCGAGCGCAAACCCGCCGACGGTTTACTTTACCTGCAACAAATGCTGGAGAAAACGTCGAACAACAAACAGTTAGCCGAAACACTGTTCAATAGGCTATTTCTTGAACTACCCGCTCAAGCGATCGAAATTCGGCAGGCTATTGACAATCACGACTGGGAACTGGCCCGAGAAATCACTCATAAACTGCATGGATCGGTTGGATTCTGCGGGCTCGCGTTCTTGAAAGAAACCGCGCACGAACTGGAAGTCAATCTATCCAATCTTGAAACGGATGCGGCGCAGCGAAACGTTACACTACTTAAACAGCGAATCGACCATTTTACTCGGCAAAAGCAGACGATACTGCGCGCCTTGGACGGTAGCTAACTAAGCGGCGACCGACTCCGCGACTCACTATCTTCTGCTTAACGGTCTACCGGCTCGCGGCAAGGCCGGCCAAATATCGGGACTACGAACTTTTAGCCCTATAGACACGCGGGCGAAGGCGACACCGATTCTTTCAAAAAAGAAAAAGCCCGAAACGAGCTTTTTCTTTTTTCCGTATAGGCAAGAATCGTTATTTCAATTGGTCCAAGATGGCCTGAGCGGTCTGTTTCTGTTGGTCGTTTCCGTTTTCCGCCACTTCTTCCGCAATCGATTTAGCGGCGTCCGTATCGCCCATGTCGATATAGGCTTTCGCCAAATCGATTTTGGTTTCGAATTCATCCATATCGGTCAGGTCCGATACCCCTTGTTCTTCGTCGGATTCCTCGTCACCGGATAAGGAGGCATCGTCGAAATCGAAACTGAAATCGAATTCTTCCGTTTCACCGCTTTCGATTTCGGAAAGCGCAGCCTTTTCCTGCTCATCCTTTTTCTCGATGGATTCCTCGATAGTCGAGAAATCGAAACTTTCAAGCGACTCATCGGATTCCTCGCCCTCCTCCACGTCCACGTCCACGTCCACGTCCACTTCCAGATCGAGATCGGACGCTTCCTCGACACTTTCCTCGGCGGAAGTGAAATCGAAGGATTCGAGTTCCTCTTCAGGTTCGGCAGAGGACGCAAGTTGGGTTTTTTCCTCTTCCGCCTCGCCAAAAGCATCCAAATCGAAATCCAGACTCTCGATTTGGTCGTCTTCCGCGACTGGCTCTTCTTCGCCGCTCTCGGTCGCCTCGGCCTCGTCAAAAGAACTCAGGTCGAAATCCAGAGCGTCGTTGTTACTTTCCGCGTCTTCGTTCTTTTTGGCCACGTCGTCTTCGCCGACAAAGTCTTCGTCGAACGAAGTCAGATCGAAGTCGGCCGCATCCTGCGACGGTTGGTCGTCGGCGACCTCACTATGCACCACGCTGTCGTCGCTTGGCTCAGCACCTGCTGTCAGCAGTGCGGAACCCGGAATGATCTCGTTACCCATTTCCGTGACTTTGGCCCAGAACGACGGGTCACTCTGTTTCCCTTCCTGAACCAACTCGCCCACATAGGCTTCGAAGGCCTCTTTGTTCTCGTTGGCGTAAAAGATTTCCAACAGTTTCAGCTTGCAATCGTTGCGCGTCGGTTCGTCGGCTATCGCCTGACGCATCAGGTCCTCGGCCTGCTGATAACGGCCGTAGGCTAAATAAACATCCGCTTCAGAAATCGGATCGACCTCATTCATGTCGGAATCGAACGCGTCGAAATCGCTCGGAGTAAATTCGCTCAGGAAGGAGCTTTCTCCCACGGTACCGACATCATAGGCCGCTCCTTCTTCGCCCGACAACGTCGACACCGCGGCCGAATCCTCCGAATCGGGCATTCTGATCTCGCTGGACGACGCGAACATACTTTCGTCTATGCCGGCGCCCTGATCTTCCATTCTGCGCTGGCGCCACCACAGAAAACCCAACCCACCGAGTATCGCGACCCCCAAACCGCCAACCCATAAGGTGTAGTTATCTCCGAACATGCCGCTGTCTGGCTCCGTTGCCGTGGGGGCCGGAACCGGCTGCGCCTTCGGTTTTACCGCTGGAGGCTGCGGTTGCGGCTTGGCGGGGGGCGCTTGCTGCGGCTGCGCCGCTTGAGCATCCGCCGGCGGCTGGACTTGTGTCGCCGTTGGAGCCGGCTGAACCTGTTCTGTCAATTGCTGTTTATTTTGCAACGCTGCCAATTGCTCGTCCTTCAGCGTCAGCAATTTATGCATCATCTCCAGTTGCCGTTCCAACTTCTCCAGACGCGCTTTGAGTTCTTCGCTGTCGGCATCGCCCGCCACCGCTTCCTCTTCCGTTTCGCCAGTCGCGGCTTCGGTCGGCGCTTCCTCGATCGCTTGTTCCTGTTCGGGACTGACGACAACCTGGTCTTCCACCACCGACTCGACCGGAGCAACCAGATCCAGCTGGCTGGCGACGGCTTCCTCGCCCGCTTGGGCCGGTTTTTCTTCCGCAGCTTTCTTGGCCGGAGCGTTCCAGGCCACGACCTGCTGGCGGAATAATTTTGCCGCTTGAGATTTCGACAGCTTTAATATGGCTTCGGTCTCGGGAATATTCAGCACCTTGCCCGACATCAACGCATTGACGTTATCCTTATAGAACGCACGAGGATTCGCCTCGTAAATCGCGATCATCATTTGTTCGGTAGAGATATCGGCCGCCGGTTTCACCTGCTCGGCAATTTGCCAAAGAGTGTCGGAACGGGCGGTAGGGCCGTAGCTATCGACCTTAATGCCCTCGGTCGCCGGCGGCGTCTCTTCGCCCTTGCCCACCGTGACCGGTTCTTTTTGCGGAGCAGGTTGTTCGGTTTTTTCGATTACCGGAACCACCGGCTGTTCATAGGCGACCGGAGGGTCGATCAACACCGTAAATTCGCGATACAGATTGCCTTTGGTCCAGGTAACCTCGAGCAGGAAATCCAGAAAAGGTTCGCGCAAGGCCTCGTTAGTGCTGAGTTTGACGACGACCGCGCCGTTCGGTTTTACCACCGTATCGAATTTGATCTTCGACAGAAAATAGCTCCAGGGTACGCCCGCTTCGTCGAACTTTTCGGGCGGCGCCATTCTGACCTGGATTTCCGAAGGACTTTCACCGGCGGACAACAGTAGGTTAATCTCGGCATTGAGTCTTTGATTAAGGGCTGAGTGCAATTTAAGATCGCCAATCCCCAAGGGCTGTGCACTAGCCGGTGCCAGTAACGATACAACCGCTAAAGTTTTAGTTAAATTGCGCACTTCGCTCTCCTACAAACACAAGTATTTTGACCACAGTTATTTACCGAGATTAACCAATGTACGTGGTAAGCTTAGTTCAGATGTAATTTTTTACTAGTTCTTCGGCTATTTGTACGCTATTTAAAGCTGCGCCCTTTCTCACATTATCTCCCACCACCCACAGGTCGATACCCTGCGGATGAGAAATGTCCTCACGAATGCGGCCGACAAACACGTCATCATTCCCTGACGACTCGGTTACCGCGGTGGGATAACCGCCGTCCACGCGTTCGTCGAGCAAGGTTACACCGGGCGCAACCCTTAATAATTCGCGCACTTGTTCGACCGAAATTTTGCTGCGCGTCTCGATATGCACCGCTTCGGAATGGCCGTAAAACACCGGTACCCGGACCGCGGTCGGATTGACGCGTATGCTGTCGTCGCCGAGGATTTTCCGGGTTTCCCAAACCATTTTCATCTCTTCCTTGGTATAACCGTTGTCCATGAAGACGTCGATCTGCGGCAGCACGTTAAAAGCGATCTGCTTGGGATAGACTTCCGCCGTGATCGGCTTGCCGTTTAACAACGCGGCGGTCTGCGAGGCCAGCTCCTCGATCGCCTCTTTGCCGGTTCCGGAAACCGCTTGATAGGTGCTGACATTGATCCGGTCGATACCGACCGCGTCGTGGATCGGTTTAAGCGCCACCAGCATCTGTATGGTCGAGCAGTTCGGATTGGCGATAATGCCGTGTCTTTTATAGTCGGCGATCTTCTCCGGATTGACTTCCGGTACGACCAACGGAATCTCCTCGTCGTAGCGGAACTGCGAGGTGTTGTCGATCACGATGCAGCCGGCCGCGGCGGCTTTCGGCGCGTATTCCGCCGATATCCCGGCGCCGGCCGAAAAGAGGCCGATCTGCACCTTGGCGAAATCGAATTCCGCCAGGTCTTCGACCTTCAGCGAACCGCCTTTAAACGGGATGCGTTTGCCGACCGAACGGCTACTGGCCAACGCGTAAACGTTGCCTACCGGAAAATTGCGTTCCTCCAGGATAGACAACATGGTTTCACCGACCGCGCCGGTCGCACCGACCACGGCCACGTCATAGGTTCTAGACATTCATGTGCTCCAGTTCTTAAGCCACCGTAACGTTTACTCCGGGCGCTCGACCATCATCGCTGACCAGGCTTAACAGCCAATAGCTTCGGCGCGTCAAAAAGACCATGACCCGGACCGATACTCTCCGCCCCGATCCCGACCGATAGGGCAAACGATGGCAGGCGAATCAATCGGTAAACAGCCAGGGCGCGCGTTTTGCCCGCTCCGCCTCGTAAGCCTTGATTTGCTCGGCATGCTGCAGCGTCAGGGCAATATCGTCCAAACCATTCAATAAGCGAAACTTGCGCGTTTCATCAACATCGAAATCAATGACCCGGCCCGACGGCGTTGTGATCGTTTGTCCGCCCAGATCGATAGTCAACCGATAGCCTTCCTCCATCTCCCGGAACAGGCTATCGACCACGTCGGCAGCCAACATAATCGGTAAAATACCGTTTTTGAAACAGTTGTTAAAAAAGATATCGGCAAAGCTCGGCGCGATGATCGCCCGAAAACCGAAATCCTCAAGAGCCCACGGCGCATGCTCGCGCGACGAACCGCAACCGAAGTTCTCGCGGGTCAGCAAGATTTGCGCGCCCTTATATTGCGGCAGATTCAGTACGAAGTCCTTGTTCAGCGGTCGATTCGTACAATCCATATCCGGCTCGCCCCGATCCAGATAACGCCATTCGTCGAACAAATATGGCCCGAAACCGGCGCGGCGAATCGATTTCAAAAACTGTTTCGGAATGATGGCATCGGTATCGACATTGGCTCTGTCCAACGGCGCCACCAGCGCGTTTAATGTAGTAAATGCTTTCATTGCGCGCCTCCCGCCAGTTCGGCAATATCGACAAAATGACCTGCTATCGCGGCACCCGCCGCCATCGCCGGACTCACCAGATGCGTTCTGCCGCCGTAGCCTTGGCGGCCTTCGAAATTACGGTTCGAGGTCGACGCGCAACGCTCGCCCGGCTCCAGGCGGTCGGCGTTCATCGCCAGACACATCGAACAACCCGGATCGCGCCATTCGAAACCGGCGTCGGTGAAAATCTTGTCCAGCCCTTCCCGTTCGGCCTGCTCTTTAATCAAGCCCGAACCCGGCACGACCATTGCGAGCTTGATATTAGAGGCGACCCTCTTACCCTTGGCCACCGCCGCCGCCTCGCGCAAATCCTCGATCCGCGAATTGGTGCAGGAACCGATGAACACCTTGTCGAGTTCTATCTCGGTGATCTTCTGTCCCGCCTTGAGCGCCATATAATCCAACGCCCGCTGCATGCTCTGCTGCTTTACCGGATCGCTTTCGGCGGCCGGATCGGGCACGGCAGCGTCGACCGCCACGACGAGTTCCGGCGAGGTTCCCCAGGTTACCTGCGGCTTGATATCGGCCGCATCCAGTTCGATCACTTTATCGAACACCGCATCGGCATCGGAATGCAATTGCCGCCAAGCATTCACCGCCATGTCCCAATGCTCGCCTTTAGGGGCCAACGGACGATCCCGGTAAAAGTCGATGGTCTTGTCGTCCACCGCAATCAAACCGGTCCGAGCGCCGGCCTCGATGGCCATGTTGCAAACCGTCATGCGACCTTCCATCGACAATGCGCTGATCGCATCGCCGGCGAATTCAATCGCATAACCGGTGCCGCCGGCAGTACCGATCTTACCGATAATCGCCAACACGATATCTTTTGCAGTGACCCCGGGTTTGACCTGTCCGTTGACTTTGATCAGCAGATTTTTGGATTTCTTCTGCACCAGACATTGGGTCGCCATCGCATGCTCCACCTCCGAGGTGCCGATACCGAAGGCCAATGCCGCCGACGCGCCATGGGTCGAGGTATGCGAATCGCCGCAGACCACGGTCATACCCGGCAGTGTCGCCCCCTGCTCCGGACCCACGACGTGCACGATGCCTTGCCGGATATCGCTCATGTCGAATTCGGTGATGCCGAACTCGGCACAGTTTTGTTCCAGCGTTTCCACCTGCAGCCGCGAAACCGGATCGGCGATACCCTTGTCGCGATCGGTGGTCGGCACGTTATGATCGGCCACAGCCAGGTTTCTCGAGGTGCGCCACGGCGTTCTGCCGCTCAAGCGCAGGCCTTCGAAGGCTTGCGGAGACGTGACCTCATGCACCAGTTGACGGTCGATGTAAATCAAACAGGAACCATCTTCTTCGCGATGAACTACATGGTCGTCCCATAATTTGTCGTATAAAGTTTTACCTGCCATAGTGATACTTGTTCGTAATAGTCAAATTAAAGCAGCCGGCTACCGCTCGGTCGGTATGTTCCAACGATCCGGCCGCCAAGAGGGAGTGATCAACCCAGGATGGCGAAAACCTTGGCGGTAATCTCGCTGACCGCTCCGACGCCGGCAATGGAATCGAATATCGCCGGTTGCTCAGGATCGGAGTAATAGCCGACCAGCGGCTTGGTTTGTTCATGGTAAACACTTAGCCGTTTGCGCACCGTTTCTTCCTTGTCGTCGTCCCGTTGGATCAGCGGTTCGCCGGTCACGTCGTCGAGACCTTCCTGCCGCGGCGGATTGTATTCGACATGATAGGTACGGCCGGATCCCGGATGGACGCGTCTGCCGCTCATGCGTTTGATGATTTCCTCGTCGTCGACCGCAATCTCGATGACATGGTCGATCTCGACGCCCATTTTCTGCAGCCCTTCCGCCTGAGCGATCGTGCGCGGGAAACCGTCCAGCAGAAAACCGTTAACGCAATCGTCCTCGGCGATCCGCTGCTTGATCAGCCCCAGGATAATGTCGTCCGAGACCAAGCCGCCTGCATCCATCACTTTTTTCGCTTCCAGCCCCAGCGGAGTTCCTTCGCGCACGGCGGCTCGCAGCATGTCGCCGGTGGAAATTTGCGGAATCGCATATTTTTCGGTGATGAATTGAGCCTGAGTCCCTTTGCCGGAACCCGGACTACCTAAAAGAATAATACGCATATAGACAACTCCAGAAGCATGACTTAGGCGGCTGGCGCCCTTAAAAACAAAAGGTAAATTGCGTTGCGGAAAAGCGTTCCCGGCCGCGCAACAAAACTTGGTATTCTATCCCAATTACGGCTGTTGCGCTTTAATCTCTTGTCAAAACAGCCGAATTTACTTATTCTTGTCCAGCTAAAGCAAATGAGGAGTATTTTATGCGCGTTGAAGAGTTAATGACGTCGAAGGTTTTTACCGTGAGTCCGCACGACATGATCGACCGGGTATTCTTTTTGATTCATTACGAAAAAGTCCGTCACCTGCCTGTTGTGGAAAAAGGCAAAGTAGTCGGCATCGTCTCCGACCGCGACATGTACAAAGCGCTGGGTCCGAAAAGCAATTCCAATGCGATAGAGCCGAATGCGAGCAACACCGAATTGCATGTCATCCCGAAAAAAGTCATGAACATCATGCGCCGCGGCGTGCTGACCGTTACCCCGGACACCATGGCTTCGGAAGCTGCGGGGATCATGGCCGAACATAAGGTCGGCGCGTTACCGGTGGTCAAAGACGAGAAACTGGTCGGAATTTTGTCGGCCACCGACATCCTTCGCGTATTTTCCAAACTCGAACACGCCCGCGAGGAACGGGAAAAACGCATCGCCGAAGGCGCCAGCCATAGCTGAGATTCCCCGATAAAAAGCCCCCTCGGGGCTTTTTATTGTCCGCCGCGAAGCATGACCGAACCCCTTGCCATCTCCGCAACCCGCGCTTGGCTGCGCCGTTTCGTCATCGCCCACGAGATTTGCCCTTTCGCCCGCCGGGTCGACGACCGGCAAGAGATCCGCTATGTGTCTATTGCCGGCGACGACTGGGAAGCATGCCTGAGCCAATTGGTCGGCGAATTCAAACATCTTGACGCCGAACCCGAAACCGCAACCACCCTGCTGATTTTTCCGGACGCACTGTCCCGGTTCGATGACTTTCTGGATTTTTGCGAAATTTCCCAACAACTGCTCGTCGATCAAGGCTACGAGGGCATCTATCAGCTGGCAAGCTTCCATCCCCATTACCGTTTCGCCGGCAGCGCAGAAGACGATGCCGCCAATTACACCAACCGCTCGCCCTTCCCGAT
>JBNLFT010000003.1:12709-43807 GCA_050305675.1 Methylococcaceae bacterium | reverse complement strand
GGTGTGAAAGAAACGGACTAGTGAGCTCGGATCGCGGTAACGGGACCGGCGATCCGAGAGCGTGATTTGTCGAATGGAGCGTTAAACGATTAACCGTAGTACTGCTTGAAAAACGACCGGATGAATACGTTCGCCGGTTCGGTTTGTTCGGTAAAACGCTCAAACAAATTCACGCCGTCGCGAGTCGTCAGAAATGCATAGGCCCCGTAACCGGTATTGGCCAGGAATTCCTCGTTCAGCAATTCTATGAACGCGATTCGCTCGATTGCCAATTTATTCATTAATAGTTCTCCTTGAGGTTGATGAATAACAGCATAATGATTTATAAAAAAAATTCTGCGAACCGGCGTAAACAATCACGAATCCGAACGGATCGCGGGATTGATTAGCTTAATTCTGTGACCCCTTTAACGAATCTGCCGGGGTATCGGGATGTAGTCGAATTCAAGAGCCGCAGCGGCTGCGGATTGAATGTAACCTCGGAGTGAAAACTCAAACTGCTTGTGATTGGTTCATTCGTGCTCTAAAACCGGCTCGCCGTTGGAAAAAGTTTTTCCTAGCGCAACGACAGCGCGTCTCGCTGCCGCCGATGAGACTTCGGCGGCCTAGCAGAGTTCCGAGCATAGCGAAGATTTTTGCCGATCACTTGATTAGCGAGCAGCGAGCGACGATTTTAGCCTGCCGCCAAACCGGCGATATTGTAGCCGCAATCGACATAGGTGATTTCGCCGGTGACGCCGGAAGCCAGATCCGAGCATAGGAAGGCGGCCACATTTCCAACTTCCTCGATCGAAACGTTTCGTCTTAACGGCGCCGTGTCCGCCGCCTTACTCAACATGGCTTTGAAGTTGTTAATGCCGGACGCAGCCAGCGTCCTGATCGGGCCGGCAGATACCGCATTGACTCGAGTCCCCTCCGGCCCCAAAGCGGCGGCCATGTAGCGGACATTGGCTTCGAGACTGGCTTTGGCAACCCCCATGACGTTGTAATTCGGGATGGCCCTTTCCGCGCCGAGATAACTCAAGGTCAGCAACGAGCCGTTACGGCCTTTCATCAGCTCGCGTCCGGCCTTGGCCAACGCGGTAAAGCTGTATGAACTGATATCGTGTGCGATGGCAAAATTTTCACGGGTCGTCGCATCCACATAATCTCCGTCCAGCGCTTCGCGCGGCGCGAAGGCCACCGAATGGACGATGCAGTCGAGTCCGTCCCAATGGTTGCCGAGTTCGGCGAACACATTGGCAATTTGCGAGTCGCTGCTGACATCCAGTTCGACGGTGATATTGGAATCGCATTCGGCAGCCATTTCTTCAACGCGGCTTTGCAGTTTCTCGTTTTGGAAGGTAAACGCCAGTTCGGCTCCTTCGCGATGCATGGCCTGGGCGATGCCCCAGGCAATGGAACGGTTACTGGCCAAGCCGACGATCAAGACACGTTTGCCCTGCATAAAACCCATTGCTATCTCCCATAGAATTTATTGTTAGAATAGGCGCCAGTATCTATGAGCCTAATAATGATGTCCAGTATTTTGTCAGCGAAAATCGGCAGAAACGCGGTTTTTACCGTACTTGCAACGCTCATTTGCAGTTGCAATCTCACCCAGTTGAATAATCCCTATCGGGAACAGGACGACAAGCGCAACATTTTATATTCCTATTTTTCGGAACGGCCCAAACATCTTGATCCGGCCAAGGCCTACAGCTCCAACGAATACAGCTTTATCGCCCAGATCTACGAACCGCCGTACCAGTATCATTATTTGAACAGGCCTTACCAACTGGTGCCGTTGACGGCGAAAAAAATGCCCAGAATCGATTATTTCGATCGCGACGGCAAGCCGCTTAGCGGAAATTTTTCCGAAGCCGATATCGCCTATAGCGACTATATTATCGAGATATCGCCCGGCATAATGTATCAACCGCACCCCGCTTTCAGCCGCAATGAGCAGGGCGAATTTTTGTATCACAAGCTTAACGAGAGCCAAATCGAACGAATCGAGACCCTCGGCGATTTTTCAGATCGGGCCAGCCGGGAATTGACTGCGGAGGACTATGTTTATCAGATTAAACGATTGGCACATCCTAAAATTCAATCTCCTATCGCCGAGATCATGAAGCAGCACATCGTAGGGTTGGACGAATTTTCCCGGCAGGCCGCCGCGATCGGCATCAAGGACTTGAAGGATTATTCAATCAGCGGTGTCGAAGCGCTCGACCGTTATCAATACCGGGTAAGGATCAAGGGGAAATATCCGCAATTCCGCTTTTGGTTGGCGATGCCTTTTTTTGCGCCGCTGCCTTGGGAAGCCGATGTGTTTTATCAGCAGCCCGGTCTTAGGCAAAAAAACATTACCTTGGACTGGTTTCCGGTCGGAACCGGACCCTATCTGCTGGAAGAGAACAACCCCAACCGACGCATGGTGTTGGCAAAAAATCCCAATTTTCATGACGAGTTTTATCCCACGGATGGGGAAGACGTCGATAAAGACAACGGACTGTTGAACGATGCGGGGAAAAAACTGCCGTTCATCGACAAGGTCATGTTCATGTTGGAAAAGGAGACGATTCCTTACTGGAACAAATTTCTGCAAGGATATTTCGACGCCTCCGGGATTTCTTCGGACAGCTTCGACCAGGCGGTACAGTTTACCGGAGGGAGCGACGCCAAGTTGACGCCGGCCATGCTGGAAAAGGGAATTCAACTGCAGACTTCGGTGACGACCTCGATTTACTACATGGGATTCAACATGCTCGATCCTGTCATCGGCGGCAGTTCCGAGCGGGCGCGCAAATTGCGACAGGCCATTTCGATCGCCGTCGACTATGAGGAATACATCGCCATCTTCATGAACGGCCGCGGCCTCGCCGCACAAGGTCTGCTGCCGCCGGGCATTTACGGTTACGCGGCGGGGCAAGCGGGTATGAACCCCTATGTCTACGAATGGGTCGAAGGCCAGACTAAACGCAAGGGGATCATCGAGGCCAGGCAGTTGATGGAAGAGGCCGGCTACCCGTTGGGGGTCGACCCGCTGACCGGGCAAGCCTTGATTCTGTATTTCGATATAACCTCGTTAAGCGTTGACGACCGGCCGCGGATGAACTGGTATCGCAAGCAGTTCGAGAAATTGGGCATCAAACTGGTCATTAGGGCGACCGATTACAACCGCTTTCAAGAAAAAATGCGAACCGGCGACGGCCAATTATTTTTATGGGGTTGGAACGCCGATTATCCCGATCCCGAGAATTTTTTCTTTTTGTTGTATGGCCCGAACGGCAAGGTGAAGCATGGCGGTGAAAATGCGGTCAATTACCGGAATGCCAAGTTCGACCGACTGTTCGAAAAAATGCGCAACATGGACGACGGTCCTGCCCGCTACCGGATTATTCAGCGCATGCAGGATACCTTGCGCCACGACGCGCCTTGGGTGTTCGGTTTTCATCCCAAGGATTTCGCGCTGTACCACAGCTGGTACAAAAACATTAAGCCCAATTTGATGGCCAACAACCGCCTGAAATACACCCGCATCGACGCCCAGGAGCGATTGCATAAACGGCGGCAATGGAATCACGCGAATTTCGAACCGCTGATCATATTGGCACTGCTGGTCGTGTTGCTGTTTATTCCGGCGGTGATCTCGTATCGCCGCCGCCTACGGGAACGCTTGCAATGATTTCTTATATCGTCCGCCGCAGTCTTTATGCTCTGCCGTTGCTGTTGGGAGTCAACGTACTGACCTTCGTGTTGTTTTTTGTCGTCAACAGTCCCGACGACATGGCGCGGATGCAATTGGGGCAGAAACATGTCACCGAGCAGGCGGTGCAAAACTGGAAGCACCAACACGGTTACGATCGGCCGTTGCTGTGGAACGGACAACAACGCGGCGTCAAGCGGTTCACCGACACCATTTTTTACCGCAAGTCGGTCGGCTTGTTTTTGTTCGATTTCGGTATTTCCGACAGCGGCCGCAACATCGGTGCCGACATCCGGCAGCGCATGTGGCCGAGCCTGGCCTTGGCGATCCCTTCGTTGTTGGTGGGATTGACGGTCAATGTCACGGTTGCGTTGATGATGGTGTTGTTTCGCAAGACCTATTTGGAATTCGGCAGCGTCGTGTTTTGCGTCGTGCTGATGTCGGTATCTTCGTTGTTTTATATCATCGGCGGCCAGTTCGTGGTCGGTAAGTTGCTGAAACTGGTGCCGATTTCCGGCTACGATACGGGCCTCGATGCGATCAAGTTTTTATTGCTGCCGGTGCTGATCAGCGTTATCGCCGGAATCGGTTCCGGCGCGCGCTGGTACCGCACGCTGTTTCTCGAGGAAGTGGAAAAGGATTACGTTCGTACGGCGCGGGCCAAGGGATTGAACGAAATGCAGGTACTGTTCAAGCATGTGCTGAAAAACGCGATGATTCCAATTCTGACCGGCGTGGTGGTGCTGTTGCCGCTGCTGTTCATGGGCAGTTTGATCATGGAATCGTTTTTCAGCATTCCCGGTCTGGGCAGTTACACGATCGACGCGATTAACCGCCAGGATTTCGCCATCGTCCGTTCGATGGTGTTCCTCGGTTCGGTGCTTTATATCCTCGGTCTGTTGTTGACCGATATTTCCTACACCCTTGTCGATCCACGAGTCAGGTTGTCGTAATGGTAGTGCTTTGGACTGACGCCTTATTGTTTATTCTGCTGCTGGCGTTGTCGGGACTGGTGGCTTATATGAGCCGCAAACCGCACATGCGAAGGCCGCTGAAGAAGATTGCGCACAGCAAGAGCGGCATGGTGTCGCTGGTCGTTTTGTTGTTTTTTCTGCTGATCGCGTTGCTGGATTCGCTGCATTTCGAGGATGACGGCAAACCGGTCAACGATGTCGTCAGCGTGCTCGATTGGCTGGCACGACCGTTGCAGGAAAACAGCGAAAAAACCTATTCCGCGCCGTTCTCGGCCTATCTGTACAGTAAGGAAAACATTATGCTGGCCGACGGCAGTAAATTATGGGGTTATCCGCGCTTGATTTATGGCGGAGCCCATCTGGACAAGCCGGACGAGCAGATCGCCTCCGACATTGCCGTGAAAGCCTTTATCGGTTTCAGCAAGGGGGCTTCGTTGATGCTGTTCTTCCTGCTGCTGTTGTGGAGTTTTTATAAGGACCGCCACCGCCATTTGCTGGCCCACGGTACGACCCGGGCGGTGTTGGCAACGCTGTTCATTCTGGTTACCGGGTTTTATACGTTGTTTTATTTATCGTCTTTTTACCATGTCCTGGGCACCGACAAGGTCGGCGAGGACGTGTTCTACCAGGCGCTCAAAAGCGTACGCACCGGCTTGGTGATCGGCACGTTGACGACGATGATCATGCTGCCGTTGGCGATTTTGTTCGGCATCATGGCCGGTTTCTTTCGCGGTTGGGTGGACGACGTCATCCAGTATGTTTACACCACGTTGAATTCGATACCCAGCGTGTTGCTGATCGCCGCCTCGATTCTGATGGTTCAGGTCTATATGGCCAATCATCCCGATCAATTCAACAGTTTGTTGGTGCGCGCCGACATGCGTTTGCTGTTTTTGTGCATGATTCTCGGCGTCACCAACTGGACCGGGTTGTGCCGGATGTTGCGGGCCGAGACGCTGAAGCTGCGCGAGATGGAATATGTGCTGTCGGCTCAGGCCTTGGGAGTCACTCGCGGCAGGATCCTGTTCCGCCATATCCTACCCAACGTCATGCATATCGTCTTGATCTCGGTGGTCCTGGATTTCAGTTCGCTGGTGTTGGCCGAGGCGGTGTTGTCCTACATTAATATCGGCGTCGATCCCACCACCTATAGCTGGGGCAACATGATTAACGGCGCGCGCTTGGAAATGGCGCGAGATCCGTTGGTTTGGTGGTCGCTGACCGCCTCGTTCATCTTCATGTTCACGTTGGTTCTGGCGGCCAACTTGTTTGCCGACGCGGTGCGTAACGCCTTCGATCCGCGGAGGGCCGAACATGGCTGAGCCCGTGTTGAGCGTAAACGATCTCACTGTCTCGTTCGGAGAGGATGTGGTCGTCGACCAAATCAGCTTTGCCATCAACCAGGGCGAGACGTTCGCCCTGGTTGGAGAATCGGGTTCAGGCAAGTCGATCACCGCGTTGTCGGTGATGCGGCTGCTGCCGGACGGTGCCCGCCTGCAGGCGTCTTCGATCCGCTTGCGGGACCAAAACTTGCTCGAGATACCGGAAATCGATTTCTGCCGAGTTCGCGGTAAGCGTATCGGTTTGATTTTCCAAGACCCGATGTCGTCCCTGAATCCGGTGATGACGGTCGGTCAACAGATCGCCGAGGTAATGCGGATACATTTTGCGTACCGCGGCAGCGAGATTCGGCAGCGGGTTTTGCGCTTGTTGGAGCAAGTGGAAATGCCGGAGCCGCAGCGGCGCATCGACGAGTATCCGCACCAGCTGTCCGGGGGACAACGGCAACGGGTGATGATTGCGATCGCGCTGGCCGGGAAACCGGATATTTTGATCGCGGACGAGCCGACCACGGCGCTGGATGTGACGATTCAGCAGCAAATACTGGAATTGTTGAAAAATATTCAGAGCCGGACCGGTATGGCGCTATGGCTGATCAGTCATGACCTGGCGCTGGTGGCCAATATGGCCGACCGCATCGCTGTGATGCAGAGCGGCCGTATCGTCGAAACCGCGTCGACCGTGGAGTTCTTCCGCCAGGCCAGCCATCCTTACAGCCTGAAGCTGTTGGCGGCCTTGCCGGATATGGAAAGTTGCCGCGACAAGGTGGCTCGGACAGGGGAAGCCCTGTTGCAGGTTTCGGATTTTAAGGTGTACTATCCGATACGGCGGGGGGTCTTTAAACGGGTGGTCGGCCATGTTAAAGCCGTCGACGGCGTCAGTTTACAACTGCAAAAAGGCAAGACGCTGGCGTTGGTCGGAGAGTCCGGCTGCGGTAAGTCGACGCTCGGTCGGGCGTTGCTGAATCTAACCCCGGCGATGGCGGGACAGGTCCGGTTCAACGGCATCGAGTTGACCGCGTTGCGCGGCGAGGCCTTGCGCCGGCAGCGGGCCGCGATGCAGATCATTTTTCAAGACCCGTTCGCCTCGATGAATCCGCGCATGTTGGTCGGCGATATTATCGCCGAAGGCATTCAGGCGTTGCATCCGCATGTCGATTCAGCGCAGAGACAGGAAAAAGTCGCTACACTGCTGCGTCAGGTCGATTTGCCGGAGGCTTCGGCATTGCGTTATCCGCACGAGTTTTCCGGTGGACAACGGCAGCGGATCTGCATTGCCAGAGCGTTGGCGGTGGAGCCGGAACTGGTGATTTGCGACGAACCTACCAGTGCCTTGGATGTCTCGGTACAGGCACAGATTATTGAGCTGTTGAAGTCTTTGCAGCGGCAACAAGGGTTGAGTTATTTGTTCATTACTCACGACTTGGCGGTCGTTGCCGAAATCGCCGACGAAGTGGCTGTCATGTATCAGGGCAAAATCATCGAACATGGCAATGTGGAGCAAATACTGACCCGACCGGCCCACCAATATACGCAAAAATTGTTAAACGCGGTACCGCGTCTCACCAGGAGTCAATCATGAAAGTCGAATCACCGTTAACATATTGTTCGTTTTTAATTGCCGGCATGCTCGCCAGCGCTCCTTCACAAGCCGGATGGCTGGATTTTTTGACCGGTACCGAAAAGGCCGCGGAAAGCGTGCAGCAAGGCGCCGAAACCGTGCAGCAAGGTGCGCAAACGGTAGACACAATCAATCAGGCAGTACAGAGCGGGGCGGCCGCGACCCAGTCTTTGCCGGCTACGCAACAGAGTTTAACCGCTATCCTGATGGAGCGTTTGGGCGTTAGCCAGGCACAGGCAGAAGGCGGTGCCGGGGCCTTGTTTCAGGTCGCCAAACAGCGTATGACCGACAACGCCTTCAATCAGCTAAATCAGGCGGTTCCGGGCATGGATGGCTTGCTTGCCGCGGCCCCCAGACAGCCGCAAACGGTCGACTCCCTGGCCGGCGGCGTGGCTTCGGTTATGGGTAAGGATAGTGCGCTAGGCAGCGCCGCCTCGTTGATCTCCGCATTTCAACAATTGGATCTGTCGCAAGGCATGGTCTCGCAATTTACTCCGATCGTCGTCGATTACGTAAAACAGCAGGGAGGACCGCAACTTGCCAATTTATTACAGATTGCCCTAACCGGCTCCTGACCGGCCAGCTCGGAAAAACCGTTCGATTGTTGAATCGGTTGGCGTAGGCGGGTTGGCGGGAGGAAGTCGTGAGCGGGAAGCGAATCGTTGGTGCCGGTATGTTGCTATTATTCTGTTCTGGTTTGCTGGCCGGCGGTCGGATTCACCGGGTCGGTCCGGACCAGCAATTTCGGCGGCCGAGCGAGCTGGTCGGACGAGTCTCGCCAGGCGACATTATCGAAATCATGCCGGGGACTTACCTGAACGACGAGGCGGTGTGGCGGACCGATAACTTGACGGTTCGCGGTGTCGGGCAACGTCCCCGTCTGCACTTTGACGGCAAGGGGCGGATCGCCAACGGGAAAGCGATCTGGGTCGTTGCCGGAGTCAACATGCGGCTGGAAAATATAGAGTTTTCGGGCGCCCACGTAGCCGCTCTTAACGGAGCGGGGTTAAGAGTCGAGAGCGGCGGCCTGAGCGTTCGGAACTGCTATTTTCACCATAACGAATTCGCCATTCTGACCGGAAAGATTGCCGGCACTTTGTCGGTGACGAATTCCGAATTCGCGTTTCAGCGGCGGAACGGAACTTTTGCCCATGGCGTTTACGTCGGTAATGCCGAGCGTTTCGTTTTCCGGGGCAATTACGTCCATCACAGCGCAGGCGGGCATCACGTCAAAAGCCGCGCCGCAAAATCGGAAATCCTCTACAACTTCCTATCCGATGACGACGGACAAACGAGCTATGCGATCGACCTGCCAAATTGCGGCGAGGCGCTGGTCATGGGCAACATCCTGCTGCAAGGGGAAGGGTCGCTTAATCACACTGCGATTTCATTCGGCGCCGAGGGTTGCAATGGAAAATCGCGTTCGCTGGAGGTGGTCCACAACAGTTTTGTCAACCGCTATCCCGGCGGGTATTTCGTGAAAAACCACTCCGGTCGCGCGGTATCGATCGCCAACAACATTCTCTTCGGACGTGCCGGACTGGCGTCCGGCAAGGCTCTGGACATCGCTAACGTAAAACGGCCGGCAGCAGATATTCCCGATTCCAGCATCGTTCGCTACCTGTCGGCGGTACCGGCGATCGCCGGTGCTGCGTTGCCGGAGCTCTTGACGCCGCGTTATCAATATCGTCATCCGGCCGGCGTTATATCCAGGCCGGTTTCCGAGCGACCCGCTGTCGGCGCGTTCCAACCGTTGCCGTGAACGGGGGCCGTATCAGCCGCTCGCCTTAACCGCCTTGCAGCGGCAATGAACGGACGGCCACTGCAGAGGTCGCGCTCGGTTTGATGATCAATTTTTGGCCCGGATGAAGCGGTGTATTCAAGGACAGCCGATTCCAACGGGCGATGTCCTTGCTGCTAACCGCAAAGCGACGGGCGATTTGCCAAAACGTATCGCCTTTCTTGACCGTATAAACTCGATCGACGCTTGGTTCTTGCGTGTTGAAACGCTTGTTCAGCGGCGCTTGCGAAACCGGAATCAACAAGTATTTGCCGGGGTGAATGGTATTGCTGCTTAAACGATTGCTGGCTTTGATCGCTGGAATGCTGGAATGATGTTTTTTTGCGATCAAACCGAGGTTTTCGCCGCGCTGCACCCGATGGCGAATCCATTTCATGCGTTCCTGGGCCGGCAACCGCGACAGCCTGGTTTTGAACTGGTCGGCTTTGTCCACCGGAATCAGTAGCCGATGAGGCCCGTCAGGGTCTGTGCTCCAGCGATTGAATGCGGGATTGAGCATCATAAAGTCATCGACCGGCGTTTGCGCCATTTCCACGGCTTTGGTCAGATCCAGCTGGGATTTTATGTTGACGACTTCGAAATACGGTTTGTTCGGGATATCGTGTAGGGAAATGCCGTATTTGTCCGGATGGGCAAATATTTCGGCGATGGCCAGCAGCCGTGGCACATAGTCCATGGTTTCCCGGCGTAAATCCAGCGACCAGAAATCCGCATCCAAGTTCTGTTCTTGGTTTTTTTCGATTGCCTTGCGAATGTTGCCTTTTCCGCCGTTGTATGAGGCCAACGCCAACAGCCAATCGCCATCGAATTCGTCGCTGAGTTCCTTTAGGTAGCGGGTGGCGGCGTTCGTAGAGGCGACGATGTCGCGCCGACCGTCGTACCACCAGTTTTGCTTCAGGCCGAATAAACGGCCGGTGGACGGGATGAACTGCCACAGCCCCGACGCATGGCTTGAGGAATAGGCATCTGGCCTGAACGCGCTTTCCACTGCCGGCAACAATGCCATTTCGCCGGGAATTTTTTTCGTTTCGACTTCGTTGAGGATGAAGTACAAATACGGTTCGGCCCGGCTCTGGATGCGTTGAATGTATTCCGGATGACCCAGGTACCATTGTAATTGCTGTTCGACCCGTTCGTTGTCGATGCTCGGAAGTGCATATAGCGAAATCAGGCGTTCCCACACCGTGTTTTTTTGTTTGGCTTTAAGGGCGGTTGCCGCCAAATTTTCCGTCCGGTAACGGATTTGGGTCGGCTTAAGCGGTTGATACCGTTGGTATGACGATGGTACGACCGGCGGGATTTCGCTGATTGCGACATGGGAAGGGGATTGTTGTGCGCAACCGGTCACTAATATAATGAATAAAACGATCGAATAACGGGGCGAAAAAATAGAACGTGTCATCGTCTATAGACAGTACAGTTATCAACAAACTTTAATTATAGCTTGTTTTTCCTTGATTCCCCTAGATTGCATTATTCCGAGTGATACCTGATGAAAAGAAAATTCTTGTTTGCGCTGTATCAGACGCCACGAGGAAAGCTGCTGCAAACGATGGAGGGGCAGTATTTGAAACGTTCCATCACCGTCAGTTGTAAGCAGCAACAACTGCAAATCGGCGGCCTGGGTTGGGAAGACAGCTTTATCGATTGTTCGCTCTATCAAAATTATTGCATTTTGGATGCCGACGCCTTGGGCCACGACCGGGCCTTGCGAGTCAAAGGCAAGGCTTATACCTTGCCGATACAGACAGAATCGATGGATTTGATTATTTTGCCGCATTTGCTCGAATTCGATAAACAGCGCTTCCGGACCATCCGGGAAATCGAACGGGTGTTGAAACCCGGCGGGGAGGTCATCATACTCAACTTCAATCCGTTGAGTTTTTCGGTGCGCTACCAATTCATCTGGGACAGGAGGATGGCCGATTCCTGGGTCAGCCATTTCATTAGCCGGGGCCGGATCATGGATTGGTTGAAGTTGATGAATTTCGAAGTATTGTCCACCGTCGAGTTCAATGTGGATACATTCACCATTAGTACGGGCGGTTTTAGATCCGGCATGCGCTCGGTGTTCGCTATGGCTTACGGCGTCAAAGCGGTGAAACGACGTTACAAGCTGATACCGGTTGGACAGACCGCGACCCAGCGGTCGCGATTTGCAACGGCCATCAACGGCATGAAATTTTCGACAAAAAAGGACGGCAAGTATGACTGAAGCGGTCACTATTTATACCGATGGCGCCTGTAAGGGCAATCCCGGTCCTGGCGGCTGGGGCGTCTTCTTGCAGTATAAGGGAAAGAGCAGGGAGCTATACGGCGGCGAGGCCGAGACGACCAATAACCGGATGGAATTGACGGCGGCCATCAAGGGCTTGGAAGCGTTGACCCGGCCTTGCAAAGTGACGCTGTATACCGATTCAAAATACGTCCTGCAAGGCATCACCGAATGGATGGACAACTGGAAGAAGCGGGGCTGGAAAACCGCCAGCCGGCAACCGGTCAAGAATGTCGATTTGTGGTGCCGGTTGGATGCCGCGCTGCAAAGGCATGATGTTAAGTGGGTGTGGATCAAGGGGCATTCCGGAGATCACGGCAACGAAAAGGCGGACTCGCTGGCCAATAAAGGCATCGCCGCGGCGCGCGCGGCATAAGGGGGGCAATATGTCATGCTATCGGCATATTTTATTGGCATTGGATTACGGTGAATTTAGTAACGTGGTTGCCGACACGGCGTTGCAGTTGGCTCAGCAGCAAGGGGCTCGATTAAGCCTCGTCCACGTATTGGACAATATCGCGATGCCCGATACCGAATACGGTACGCCGGTCTCTCTGCAAACCCGTAGCGCAAATCCGGAACTCGAAGCGGAAAAGGAAAAATTCAGGCGCTTGGTCGAAGAACTGAATATTGCCCCGAACGACGCCTGGTTGGTCTGGGGAAATCCGAGGCGCGAAATAGTCGAGCTGGCGGGAAAAATTGGCGCGGACTTGATCGTATCCGGTTCTCACGGTCGCCGCGGCTTGCATGCCTTATTGGGTTCGACCGCCAACGCGGTTTTACACCATGCCCGCTGCGACGTCATGGCGGTAAGAATCGGAGGCACGTATCCACGTCTCGAATTATCGGGAAAGCGCCAATAAATTCGGCCGTGATTGCGAGGTTTCCCGGGTACAGTGAATTAATATGAATATGGATTTACCGCAGCTAGCTTCCTGTCAGGCTGTCAATATCCGGCGAGACTGCCACCTGTTGTCGACTATCTTCAAACCCTGACAGCAACAGCTTCCGATTCAGGTAACCAGCGGTTTATAAACCCTTTTGATTTATGTCGCCTGCGCTAAAACCGGTTGGTTGCGTGGTATTATCTCGTTATACTGGTCCGGGTTGATTGATCGTGCTCGATTCTGTCAATCGAAGGTTTCATTGACGTTCCGTCGGATCTTGACTTGCGCGATTGGGTACTTGGAAACTATAAACGTCAAGCGTAACGATAGTGTTGCGTGACAATAAAAAAGGTAATTATTATGATTGGTTCGATCGTCGCTGCCGGTGTCGCAATTTGGTTTTATCAAACCGCAAAACGTCATGGCCGCCAACCGATTTCCTGGGCGGTTGCCGGTTTATTGGTCTATTTCACGGTCGCGCTGCTCTGGACCAACGTGGTCACGCCACCGATAAAGGACGCCGCTTCCCACAGTCAAAGCGGCGTGTTGATTTTTTTGACCCGCTACGCTTATATCATCGTCGGTTTGGCCTGCGCGGCGGCATTCAACCTCAAATTCGGCGGCGCCAAGAGCGAGCAATGACACGTGGCGCCGTGAACGATGACATGGTGGGTGTATATCATTCTCTGTAACGACGGCAGTTTGTATACCGGTATCAGCAACGATGTCGCCGGCCGTTTCGCGAAACATGCTTCGGGCAACGGAGCCAAGTATTTTAGAGGACGCCAGCCGGTCAGATTGGTTTATATGGAAAGCCGGCCTGACCGAAGTTCCGCCTCCAGGCGTGAAAATGCAGTCAAGAAACTGAAGCGGGCGGAAAAATGGCGATTGATCGACTCCCAAACTAATGAACTGCAAATAACGTGATATTTTGCGGACGCTCTATGCAGGCGGAAATCGAACATGGCGAACGACCACAGAATCTTGTTTGTCGGCGATCCTCACGGTGATTTTGCGCCATTGATAAACGCGGTGTTGAGTTGCCGTCCGGAGGCGGTCGTAATGCTAGGCGATTATGATCTGGACAAACCGCTGGAACATTATTTGCAGCCAATTGCCGACTTGACCCAAGTATGGTGGATAGCCGGCAATCACGAATTCGAATGCTCCAGCCGATACCGGTATTTGTTCGATTCGGCGTTTGCCCGAAACGGTTTGCATTTGAAAGTGACAGAAATTGCCGGTTTGAAAATAGCCGGTCTCGGCGGCATCTTTTTGGGTAGGGTTTGGTATCCGCCGTATCAGCCCAAATGGCGCAGCAAGAAACATTATCTGAGCCGCCAACCCTATCACGTTCGAAGGGTAGGGCTTTCTTTGAAATACCAATCCGCAATATGGCACGACGAATTGGAACGGTTGAAACGGTTGCGAGCCGACATTCTGGTCACCCATGAGGCTCCGCGCAGCCATCGCCACGGTTTTATCGCCATCGACGAATTGGCCGAAGCCCTGGGAGTCAGCAAAGTGTTTCACGGCCATCTGCACGAACAGTACTCGGCGCCGATTCAATCCGGAATCATGGTCCACGGCGTGGCTGACCGGATGGTCGCGGATTTGAACGGTAATCCGGTTTAGCGGCCGGACGCGAGTAAGCCCCTGCGGGTGGGTACGGACACTCTTTTTTTTAAAACATAAAAAAGGCCGGCGAGTGCCGGCCTTTCCAGAACTTAAATCAGAAGATTGTCGTTTAGATTAGAATGCCCATTGCGCACGCAAGGTCACTATATCCTGATCTTCGACGCGCCCGCTTGCGCTTGAGGATGCAGGAGAGCCTTTTACGTCGAACGCCCGGCGGTAATCGGCCATGAAGCGGACGTTTTCGTTCAGGTACCAGTTGACCGCGACGGTAACGCCTTTTTGATGGCCTCCGTTGACGCTTCCGTTAGAACTCAAGTCGATTTGATCGTAACGGGCAGCCAATTCCACCGCACCCATGCCGCCGTTCTTAAGACTGAAGTTTTTCGCCGGTTTCAGGCGGTGAAATTTACCTTCCGAACCTTTGTAAGTGCGCGATTCTCCGGTCAACGTCCAGGCCGTTTGTACATACAAACCGTCGAATTCGGCGGAAGTACTGTTTTGGCGGTCCAACCAAGAGTACAGGTATTCGCCCTGTACCGAGAACGGTCCGGTCATATAAGCCGCTTCGAAACCGGCAAGAGTAATGCTGTCGGCATCGTTGATGGCGGTTGTGTCGGTCAGGTAAAAGTTCGACATGTGGGTCGTTTCGTTGCGCAAACGGGCGCTGGTCGATCCGCCCGAGTACAGACCGTTGGCATCCGAAACTTCTCGGTAACCACCGTAGGTTCCCAAGTGTACGACATGGTCTTTTTCGTTGATCGGCGCATAACTCGCACGGGCGCCGACGCCCCACCCTTCATCGCCCGGTTGACTGCTGGCAGAAAGGCTATCGCCGTAGGCGCCGATCTGAGCATGCCAATTGTCGCCGCTGGACTTAAGATTGATACCGATCGCACGGTCGAAAGCATGTTCGGTTATGCCGGCCAACAATGAACGCTCGGTGAACATGATGTCGTTGGAGCTTTCTTGCAGCTCCTGGCTGATTGGTTGCTTCTGGTTACCGACAATGATTTGCATCCAGTCCAGGCCGCTGTAACCGAGGTACATGTCTTTGACCGACGTTTTATTGTCGGCGAAATCGAACTGCGATTTAAAGAAAAAGTCTTTCCAGAACGTACCTTTTAAGAAGATCCGGGCGCGGCGGATCTCGGTGCCGCTGGTAGGGTCGGTCGCCAAGCCGTCGTTGCTGTGGAACGTCGCGTCGGCATGCAAACGGCCGCCGAGCGCCAGTTTGAAGTCTCCATCCCCAGATTCGACTTGCAATCCTTTTTTATCCAATTTGATCTTGACGTCGCTGACGTCTTGTTTGCTGAGGGTTTCTTTTTTGATCAGCGAGTCGTATTGAGTTTGGTTGATCGCGCCGTTTTGCAGCAGCATGTCCAATAATTCTTTGTCCGCCGCTTGCGCGGACAGACTGCCCAGTGCCGTTGCTGCGCCAAGGGCCAGCATTTTGGCTGTTTTGTTCATTGCCATCAAAATGTACCTAATGTTGTTAAAAAAAAGCAATTTGTTGTAAAAACTGGACACAGGATAAAAAAGGTTTATTACAAGATTATGACAAGCGGGGGTTTGGGATTGATTGTGCGACGGAATCGAAAAATCAATTGTGGCTCGAAGCGCTGGTTTGCCTGAAGGAATTGAATGCTGGGTTGCGCCATGTTGCGTGTACCGAGTGGCTGCATTTGCTGTCGAGTAGGCGGTGTCGTTGCATCGGTACAACAGGGGGTGGGGGTTAGTATATAAATATTGTTGAGAATGATTTGCATTAAGCTTAGTGGTCGGTTTAAAATCTAACTTTAAAATTTTTTGGAGTTCGAGATGAAACGATTTAACCGACAACTGTGTTCGGCCGCGGTGCTTGCGGCTCTCGGCAGTGCAGCCGTCGCTGCGGAAGGCGAATTAAGCAAGCCGCAAACAATGGAGGAGATGTGGAAAATCATCCAGGCGCAACAGCAACAAATCAATCAGATGAGCAAGAAGCTGGAAGAGGTTAATAAAACAGCCAAAACCACCGAGGTGGCCGCGCTGGATCACAAAACCAACGTGCTGGCGGAAGAGGTGGAAAAAATCCGCACCGAGATGTTTATTCCTGAAGATATCGAATATAAAAGCGCCTACGGCTTGGGGCCGGCGGCTTCCAAGGTCTATCAAGTAGGCAAGGGCTTGTCGATCGGCGGCTACGGCGAGGCCAATTACCAGGCGATCGTCGGCGACGAGACGGGCAAGAACGATAATGCCGACTTAGAGCGGTTAGTATTGTATGCCGGTTATAAATTTACCGATAACATTCTGTTTAATAGTGAGATTGAATTCGAGCATGCGACGACGGGCGAGGGCGCCGAAGAAAAGGGCGAGGTGTCCGTGGAATTCGCTGCCTTGGACTTTTTTATCGATCCGATGGCTAACGTCAGAGCGGGTATGGTGTTGATGCCGATGGGCTTCATCAACCAAATCCATGAGCCGCCGTTTTTCTTCGGCAATAATCGCCCTGAAGTCGAGCGCCGGATCATTCCGAGTACTTGGCGGGAAATCGGCGTCGGTTTGTTCGGCGAAGTCTTGCCGGGGTTGACTTATACCACTTATGTTGTCAACGGTTTGGATGCGAAAGGCTTCAGCTCGTCGGGCATTCGTAGCGGCCGTCAAGGGGGCAGTCAGGCCAAGGCGGAGGACCTGGCCTTCGTCGGCCGCGTCGATTACGCGCCTACCCAATTGCCGGGGGTGAGTTTCGGCGGGTCGGCCTACTTGGGCAATTCCGGGCAAAACAAAATTTATGCGGGACAGCAGGTCGATGCGTTTACCCAATTGTACGAGGGACATGTGCAGGTCAAGTACCGCGGTCTTGAATTTCGGGCACTGGGATCTTGGGGACATATCGACGATGCAGCCGTGCTAAGTGCGGACAAAGGTTCTGTCGTCGGCGAGGAAAACTACGGTTGGTATACCGAGGTCGGTTACGATGTCATGCCGATGCTGTTTCCGGAGTCGGCGCAGTATCTGGCACCGTTCTTCCGCTACGAACGACTGGATACCGTTGCCAGCGCGCCGACCGGGTTTGCCGACGACTTGAGTCAAGACAAGGAAATATTCCAGGTCGGGTTGAATTACAAACCGATTCCGAATGTCGTGATCAAGGCCGATTATCGTAACTGGGATTCCGCAGCCGGAGATTTGCCGGACGACTTCAATCTTGGCTTGGGTTTCATTTTTTAGTGGGCAACGGATAAGGCCAAAGGTTCGAAACGACGATTCGGTATGAATCTTTGGCCTTGAATTTCGATGCGGAAACGAGTCTCGACTTGCCGGGATCGGTTTCCGAGCGAGCAGGTAAGTTAGCCCTTATCGATAAAATTGCATTATCATAATGCGTTTTTGGCAGTCCCATCCCGACTATGCTTAGATTGAATTCCGTTAAAATGACGCTCGCCGTGTTCTTGATGGCGTTGGCTTTGCCGGGTTTCGGTAAGATTTATTACAGTAAGAACGAAGCGATGGAGCTGGCCTTCGGTAAAGAGGCGACGATAGAGGTGTTGTCGCTGTTCCCGCAAGCCGACGAAATCGAGCGTATCGAAAAGTTGGCGCGGGTTAAACTGGAGTCGGCGCTGTTTTCATTTTACGTCGGGAAAAAAGACGGAAAGCTACTCGGCTATGCGGCGATAGAGAGCCACACCGTCCGCACCAAGCCAGAGACCTTGCTCGTCGTACTGAATCCGCAAGGCAAAATCTCGACCGTCCATACCCTGGCGTTTCATGAGCCCCCCGAGTATCAACCGCCGCAACGTTGGTACGAGCAACTTTACGGGCGGGAATTGGAGCGACTCAGTTTTAGCGCCGATATCCAAGGCATCACCGGCGCCACGCTCAGTACCCGATCGGCGTTGAATATTTCGCGTAAGGTAATGGCTATTTTCGAAGTCTTGGTCAAAAACAAACAGAACTAATGCGTTTTTTTGTAACCGGCGAGCAAAATCGCCAAATGTTGTTGAATACGTTAATTTTGATGTTCATGGGGTACATCGTCTTGCTATGGGTCAGCAACGGCTTGATGTATTTTCATCGAATGGACCTGACGGCCGACTCGGTAATCGCCTACTATCTGGGTTCGGAAGAGGACTTTACGCAGCCCAAGAGTTATCAAAGCCTGCTGGAGGTTACCCATTTTCACTTGTTCGCGATGGGAATGTTGATCCTGACCTTAACTCATCTCATGGTAATGATCGACATCCCGACGCTGCTGAAGGTGTGGATCAGCGTTTTCGTTTATTTTTCGGCGATTGCCGATGAATTGGGTGGTTGGTTGGTGCGATTCGCCCATCCTTATTTTGCATATTTCAAGATTGCCGCGTTTGTGCTTCTGGAATTTTCCCTGGCGTTATTAGTCGCCGTCGTCGTTATCTCCCTCGTCCAGTCCCGCCGCAAAGGGAATCGCAAATCCACCTCTTATTATTAGCGCGGTGCGGAGAAATCCAGGACGGATTTGTTCAACACTGCCCGAGGTAAAATCATCAAGCACTCGCAGCGGGTTCGATTTTGCTTTTCCAAGTCGGACACGCAATTTTCGGTCCCCGAATCCGTTCAACTCAATAAATTGGGATTTCATTCCTCCCGTCAATCTGTTTCAATTCGGCATTTGCGCTGTGACGTTATCGGTGGAGTGGCTCGTTATGAATCGGTGGATAGTATTGTTGATTGTCGGTAGTGCCCTGGCGGGCGAGGACCGGATCGAGGTCGGGCGTTTTTCCGCCGGCGACTTGTCGGGGTGGGAAAGCAAAAGTTTTCACGGGAAAAGCCGCTACCAATTGGTAGACCTGGAGGGGCGCGAGGTTCTGCGGGCGGACAGCCGGGCGGCGGCGTCCGGGTTGTATAGAAAGCAGCGGATCGATTTGCAAGAAACGCCTTATTTGCATTGGAGCTGGCGCATAGACAAGCGCTTGCCGATGCTGGAAGAGCGGGAAAAATCCGGCGACGATTACGTCGCTCGGGTCTATGTCGTCGTCAGCGGCGGTTGGGCGTTCTGGAAGACTCGTGCGATCAACTATGTTTGGTCCGGCAGTCAACCAAAAGGCGCGGTTTGGCCGAACGCCTTCGCCGGAGACAATGCGATGATGATCGCAGTGCGGGACCGAAGCGACAAGAAAAAGGAGTGGTACACCGAAAAACGGAACGTGATGGATGATTTGCGGCAACAATATGGCGAGACCATTCGGTACATCGATGCGGTAGCCCTGATGACCGATACCGATAACGCCGGCCAGCACGCGGAAAGTTACTACGGCGATATTTTTTTCAGTCGTGATTGACCGCGCAGGATGACAAAGAAGGTGGTGTGTTTATTGACAAGAATTTAAGGACTTGCTAGTTTTTGCAATTAGCACTCTCCTAACGAGAGTGCTAATTGGGCTAAAACGGGTGTCAATGTGAAATACGGTCAAAATTTAAACGAAAGGTCGCTGCATTTACTGAAGACGTTGGTCGAGCGGTACATACAGGACGGCCAACCGGTCGGATCGAGAGTGTTGTCGAAAGATTCCGACCTGAAACTCAGCCCGGCAACGATACGCAATGTGATGGCGGACCTGGAGGATATGGGGTTGATCCATTCCCCGCATACCTCGGCGGGGCGGGTGCCGACCGTTCGCGGCTACCGGTTGTTTGTCGATTCGCTGTTGACGGTCAGGCCGTTGGAATCGCGGCTGCTGGATTATCTGGCGGAGGGTTTGGACAATAAAAGCGGCGAGGCCGACATCCTGCTGGAAAAAGCATCGAAACTGCTGTCGGAAGTTACCCATATGGCCGGGATCGTCAGCTTGCCGCGGCGGGACGTGGTCAGTTTGAACCATATCGAATTCCTGTCGTTGTCCAATAATCGGGTGCTGGTGATTTTCGTCACCAACGGACAGGAGGTTCATAACAAAATTATTCATACCGACCGCCTGTTCAGCGCCGCGGAATTGCAGCAGGCGGCGAATTATCTGAATTCCCTGTACTCGGGCCGCAGCCTTTCCTCGGTTCGCGAATTACTGGTAAAGGAATTGGAGCAAGAGCAAAAGCTGCTAAATCAAGGCATGCTCGAGGCGGTGGCCATGGCCAGACAGGCGTTCGAGGAAAAACCAAGGGAAGATTACGTGTTAAGCGGGCAGACGAATTTGATGGAGTTTTCCGAGCTGTCGAACATGGAACGGCTCAGACAGTTGTTCGACGCTTTCAACCAGAAACGCAGCATCATCCATTTGCTGGATAAATGCCAGGTGGCAGAAGGCGTACAGATCTTCATCGGCGAGGAATCCGGCTACCAGGCCTTCGATCATTGCAGTCTGGTCACATCATCCTACACCGTCAACGACGAGGTGGTCGGCGTGTTGGGGGTGATAGGGCCGACGCGGATGGCTTACGAAAAAGTGATTCCGTTCGTCGACATGACCGCAAAATTATTGGGTGCGGCCTTGAATCCGAAATCATGACCCCCATCTTCAGTTACACAAAAATTCAACATTCGGGAGTGATAAATGAGTAACGATCAGGAGAAGCCTGAAATCCAAGAGCCACGAGCGGACAGCGAGCCGGTCGAGGAAGTTGTCGAGCAAGCGGGCGAAACCATAGCGACTGGAGAGGGCGAAGCGATGCCGGAGGCCGCCGAGCAGCCGGAGCCGACGGTCGAAGAATTGCAAAAGCAATTGGCAGCGGCGGAGAAGAAGGCGGGCGAGAATTGGGACAAAATGCTGCGCATGCAAGCGGAAATGGAAAACATCAGGCGTCGAACCCGTATCGATCTGGAAAATGCGCATAAATTTGCCCTGGAAAATTTCGCCAAGGAATTGCTGACCGTGATGGATAGCTTGGAGCTCGGCATCCAAGCGGCCAACGGCGACAGTCCGGAAGTAGTCAAGCTGCGCGAAGGCAGTGAGTTGACGAAGAAGCAATTCGAAGCGGTGTTTGAGAAATTTAATATCGAGGCGATCGATCCTGTCGGCCAGCCGTTCGACCCGGAAAAGCATCAGGCCATGAGTATGATGCCTTCGGCGGACGTCGAGCCGAATACCGTGTTGAACGTTTTTCAAAAAGGATATCTGCTGAACGATCGCCTGATTCGGCCGGCCATGGTGGTTGTCGCCAAGGCGGAAGACAAGCCGCGCGGCGATTCGGCAAAAATTGATGAGCAGGCTTGAAAATACAGCAATTAGCCGCATATCAGTATTAAATTTTCAAATTACTAAATTAATCAAGTCTGGAGAATTCAATGGGTAAAATTATTGGAATCGATTTGGGCACCACGAATTCGTGTGTTGCCATTCTGGAGCATGGGACTGCGCGGGTAATCGAAAATAGCGAGGGTGCGCGCACCACGCCGTCGATCATTGCTTTTACCTCTGACAACGAAGTATTGGTTGGGCAGTCGGCAAAACGTCAAGCGGTAACCAACCCCGACAATACGTTGTTTGCCATTAAGCGTCTGATTGGTCGCCGTTTTAAAGACGATGCGGTGCAAAAGGACATCAAAATGGTGCCCTATAAAATTATCGAAGCCGGCAATGGCGACGCCTGGGTGGAATGCCACGGTAAAAAAATGGCTCCGCCGGAAATTTCTTCGCGCGTGCTGATGAAACTGAAAAAAGACGCCGAAGCCTATTTGGGCGAGGAGATCAAGGAAGCGGTCATCACGGTGCCTGCCTATTTCAACGACTCGCAACGTCAGGCAACCAAAGATGCCGGCCGTATCGCCGGTTTGGACGTCAAGCGGATTATCAACGAGCCGACCGCAGCGGCATTGGCCTTCGGTATGGATAAACCGAAAGGCGATTCCACGATCGCGGTTTACGACTTGGGCGGCGGTACCTTCGATATATCGATCATCGAGATTGCCGAAGTCGAAGGTGAGCACCAGTTCGAAGTGCTGGCCACCAACGGCGATACATTCCTTGGCGGTGAGGACTTCGATTTGCGGATCATCGATTATCTGGCCGAAGAATTCAAGAAGGAAAACGGTATCGACCTGCATAACGACCCGCTGGCCTTGCAGCGTCTGAAAGAGGCGGCCGAAAAAGCCAAGATCGAATTGTCGTCGTCGACCCAAACCGACGTCAATCTGCCGTATGTGACCGCCGACGCGGCCGGACCGAAACACTTGAACGTCAAGCTGACCCGGGCGAAACTGGAAGCGCTGGTCGAGGATTTGATCGACAAAACCAAACATCCTTGCGAAACGGCGCTGAAGGATGCCGGGTTGTCGGCGTCGCAAATTAACGACGTGATTTTGGTCGGCGGTCAGACCCGGATGCCGAAAGTGCAACAATTCGTAAAGGATTTGTTCGGCAAGGAACCGCGTAAGGACGTGAATCCGGATGAAGCCGTGGCTCTGGGTGCGGCGATTCAGGCCGGCGTCTTGGGCGGCGACGTGAAAGACGTGCTGCTGTTGGACGTAACGCCGCTGTCTCTGGGTATCGAGACCATGGGCGGCGTGATGACCAAGCTGATCGAGAAAAACACCACGATTCCGACCAATGCGTCGCAGGTGTTTTCGACCGCCGAAGACAACCAAACCGCGGTTACCGTTCATGTCCTGCAAGGCGAGCGGGAAGTGGCGGCCGGAAACAAGTCGCTGGGCCGGTTCGATCTGACCGACATCCCGCCGGCACCGCGCGGCATACCGCAAATCGAAGTGTCGTTCGACATCGATGCCAACGGTATCCTGAACGTTTCGGCCAAGGACAAGGCAACCGGCAAGCATCAGTCCATCGTGATTAAGGCCTCCAGCGGTTTGTCGGACGACGAAGTCGAACGCATGATCAAGGACGCCGAGGCGCATGCCGACGAAGACAAAAAGGTGACCGAAGTGGTGGCGGCCCGTAATACGGCGGAAGGCATGATTCATGCGACGGAGAAATCGATGCATGAATTGGGGGACCAAGTCGGAGCGGACGAAAAATCGTCTATCGAGTCGGCGATCTCGGAGCTTAAAGAAGCGATAAAAGGCAACGACAAAGCCGCAATCGAGGCCAAAACGGCGGCGTTGACCGAATTGTCGGGTAAATTGGCCGAACGCGTATATGCCCAAAAAGGAGGCGCCGAAGGCGGTGCGCACGCCGACGCCGGGCATGCTTCGCAGGAAGGCGCTTCCGACGACGGAGTCGTCGATGCCGAGTTCGAAGAAGTCAAAGACGACAACAAAAAATAAGCCGATCCAAGCAGGGGCTGGTATCATACAGCCCCTTTGTTTCCTTTAAGCAGGATTAAAAAGACCGCCGCGAGACGTTGGCGGTTGTTTACGTTATGGCAAAAGAAGATTATTACAAACTGCTTGGTGTTGATAAAAACGCCAGTGACGCCGAAATCAAGAAAAGTTACCGGCGGCTGGCGATGAAATATCATCCGGACAGAAACAAGGAGGATCCGCAGCAGGCGGAAAAAAAATTCAAAGAAGTTAAGGAAGCCTACGAAGTCTTGTCCGATCCCAAGAAACGCTCGGCCTACGATCAGTTCGGCCACGCGGGCGTCGATCCGTCCATGGGCGGCGGACATGGCTTTGGCGGGTTCGGCGGCGCCGAGAGCTTCAGTGATATTTTCGGCGACGTGTTCGGCGATATTTTCGGCGGCGGCCGTCAACGCAGCAGCGTCCAACGCGGCGCCGATCTGCGCTATAACTTGGAATTGACGCTGGAAGAGGCGGTCGGCGGTACCGAGGCGACGGTCAAGGTGCCGGTGTTGGTCACCTGCGGCGATTGCAACGGCACCGGCGCGCAAAAAGGCACCAGTCCGGTGACGTGTTCGACCTGCCACGGCCAGGGCCAGGTGCGAATGCAACAGGGATTTTTCTCGGTGCAGCAAACGTGTCCGACCTGCCGAGGTTCCGGCAAGCAAATCAAGGATCCCTGCCGCAAGTGTTACGGTCAGGGCCGGGTTCAGGAAACCAAAACGCTGTCGGTCAAAGTGCCCGCCGGCGTCGACACCGGGGACCGCATCCGGCTGGCCGGAGAGGGCGAGGCCGGAGTCAACGGCGGGCCGGCCGGCGATTTATACGTCCAGGTACATGTTAAGGATCATTCGATTTTTACCCGCGACGGGGCGAACTTGTATTGCGAAGTGCCGATTAACTTCCCGACCGCCTGCCTGGGCGGGGAATTGGAGGTGCCGACGCTGGATGGCAAGGTTAAATTGAAGATTCCGCCGGAAACCCAAACCGGTAAGCTGTTCAGGCTGCGGGGCAAAGGCGTCAAACCGGTACGCGGTGGTGCTGTCGGCGACCTGTTGTGCCGGGTGCAGATAGAAACGCCGGTGCATTTGACGAAGGAACAAAAGGAATTGGTGGAAAAACTGCGCGATTCGTTGAGCGGCGGCGGCAAACACCATAGTCCGCAGGAGCATTCCTGGACCGACGGCGTGAAGAGCTTTTTCGACAAACTGACGGGATAACATGACTAGAGTAGCGGTGGTCGGCGCGTCCGGCAGAATGGGACTGTGTTTGATCAAGGCGGCCTTGCTATCGAAACAAGCCGAATTGACCGCGGCGGTGTCGCGACCCGGCAGCATGGCAATCGGCCGCGATGCCGGTGAGTTGGCCGGCGTCTCTGCCGCCGGCGTTATCGTGCAGGAAGATCTCGGTTCGGCGATCGACCGTTTCGACGTGTTGATCGATTTTACGCGGCCCGAAGCGTCGCTGGACTATATCGAGACTTGTCGTCGCGCCGGTAAGAAAGTGGTTGTCGGCACCACCGGTTATAGCGAGGGTCAAAAGGAGATCATCCGGCGGGCGGCCGACGACATTGCCATCGTCATGGCGCCGAACATGAGCGTCGGTGTCAATTTATCGTTGAAATTATTGGAAATGACCGCCAAGGTGATGGGCGATTACACCGATATCGAGGTGATCGAAGCCCATCATCGGCATAAGGTCGATGCGCCGTCCGGTACCGCGTTGAGAATGGGAGAGGTGGTGGCGGCCACGCTGGGGCGCGACCTCAAGGATTGTGCGGTCTACGGTCGCGAAGGCGATACCGGCGAACGCGACCGCAAGATTATCGGTTTTTCGACCATCCGGGCGGGCGATATTGTCGGCGAACACACCGTGATGTTTGCCGACGAAGGCGAACGGGTCGAAATCACCCATAAGGCGAGCAGTCGAATGACGTTCGCCAACGGTGCCGTCCGCGCCGCGGTCTGGCTGGCCGGCAACAATGCGGGGTTGTACGACATGCAGGACGTTCTGGGACTGAACGGCTGACACCCGGAGGGGAGGTTGGTTTCTTCGGCCTGTCGGAGTCGCTTGGCACGGCCGGACAGCCCGACTTCTCAGGTCAATGTTTGGCAGGTTTCGGTGGTTGTTCGGGAAACCGGCCTTTGCTATTTTTTTCTAAGCCAGGATTGCCTTTCTATTGCATCTTGCGGCAACGGGGCGATCTCGTTACCAATTAGGCCCCTCTTCCGTACGTGGGCGGAGCGATACGTCTTTGCTATTCCTCCCGATCCTTGATCAAGCGCACTATCGCTTTGCCATTCGAACTCGGTCGAGACACAGTCAGGCGGCCTTATTCTCCCGGCAATTTTCATTTGGATGCTAGAATGAATGCATGTCGAAAAACGCCGGACAGTATCCCGCCCACGATGCGAGCGGATCGCTGACGATTGTCGAAAAATTCCGATGCTACACTCCAAGCATCGTAGGCGGATGCCGGGTCTTCTTGGAGAGTTCGGCGACGATGCCGAAACAGCCGGAACGAACCACGACGGCCTTGAGAGAACAAGTTTGTACGTTAGCGCCTTTACGTTCCGGCTGTGGTATTCGCTGTGGATTCCAGTCCGATGCGCTTTTCGGGGCCGTAATCAGCGATATATTCTCTTTTCTAAACAATTAAGTCTGAGTCGATGGAAATCCGTTACCGATTGCAGTTGTCCGATTTGGAATCAGTGCGTAGGCATATGGCCACGCGTTCGCGCGGGACGGCGCGAAACCGGTTACAAGGGAGCCGGAAAGGCGCGATTCTCGCCGTCTCGTTGGTCATCGCCTGGCGCTTGTACGCAACGGGAGACGGAATCGGCTACCAATTCATGTGGATAGTACCCGGCGTGCTATATTTCGTTTCCGAAATCTGGATGGCGTTCTGGTCTCGATCCCCGTTCGCCCGGCGTTGGTTGGAGCGATTCGTCGGCGAATACCGGCTCACCGGGGTTTCCGGCGGCGTTTATTGGGTGACGGCGGACGGCGATGCGACCTTTTATCCGTGGCAGGAAATACGAGGGTTCGAGCAAACCGACGAGTTGCTGTATCTTTATCCGGGCCTCGATAGCGCGATTGCGATTCCGCGCGCGGCATTGCCGGAAGAGGGCGTAAAATTTATCGAACAAGTACGGGAATGGTGGGCGGCGCATCCGGGCAACGCCGGAAAGATGCTGCCTGACTTCCCGCTATCGGGGGTTCCGTTTGCGGCGTTGTTGTCGAATCTGCAGCAGGGTGCGCGTATCGCGTTCTTCACCAATTTCGACATCGGCAGAATTCACGCGACATTCGGCCTGCTGTTGCAACTGCAGTTATTAAGCCTGTTATGTTTGGCGGGCGTGGACTACCTGGATGCATACCCCGCGCCCGAGTTCAATGTTTACGGGTTGAGCACCTTCGCCTCGTTAACTTTGCTGATGTTGGGCGGCGGAGCCTGCATCGGCGGGCGGGTACGGCAGCGGGCCGATTTGCTGCGGCTGTTCGTTGTTCTTTCGGCAACGGAATTGGTCGTCAATCTGCTCTATTTCTCGAGCTGGCTGGCCGTGTCACACTGGTTGCCGGACTCTCACTGGTTACTCTGGGGAGTGTTTTGGGCGGGCGCGAGCTGGACCTTGGCGGCGGTGTTCAGGATCGTCCGTCGGATGTACCGCCAGCCGGCGCCTTCGGCGTTGTTGTTGGTTGCCATCTACGGTTTCTTTACCTTGACGCTGGCCGGATTGCTGCCGTCGCAACGTCTGTATTACAACGCGGCGGCGGGCAACGAAAGCGCCGCCAACGAAGCGCTGAATTCGTTAGATGTCGAGGATTTATACTATCGCCAACCGGCATTGGTCGAACACGAAGTGGCGGGCCTCAAGAGCGAGCGCCGTGGGACGACGGACCTTTATTTTATCGGCTTTGCCGGGCAAGCCGAGGAGCGGGTGTTTTTTAACGAGGTGAGCTACGCCAGAAACTTGTTGGACCGTCGATTCCATACCTTCGGGCGCTCCGTGGTATTGGTAAACAACTCGGATACGGTGCACAGCGTTCCGCTGGCCAACCGCCATAATCTGGAGGCGGTATTGCAGGGCGTAGCCCAACGAATGGACCGTGAGGAGGACGTGTTGTTCTTGTTCCTCAGTTCGCACGGCGCCAAAGATCACAAATTGTCGGTCTCGTTCTGGCCGTTTCGGCTGAACGATCTGAGCGCCGAGGAGTTAAAGGAGATGCTGGACCGGGCGGGTATTCGCAACAGGGTGATCGTTGTGTCGGCCTGTTACTCGGGAGGTTTTTTGGACGTGCTTAAAGACGACAACACGCTCGTTCTGACCGCTTCCAGCCGCGATCACGTGTCGTACGGTTGCGGCGATTTTACCCAATATACTTATTTCGGCGAATCGTACTTCGTTAAATCGTTGACCAGCGGCAATTCGTTCGTCAGCGCCTTCGAGCAAGCCCGGCGGTTGATCGAGGAACGCGAAACCGCCGAGGGACTGGATGCTTCCGCACCGCAAATCCACGAGGGGGCAAACATAACTCGAATTCTGCAGACCTTGGAGGTAGAACCCGCCGTTCCCAACCGGCTGGTTAGCCCGGAATGGATCGAAGCGGGGCGGTCGTTCGACGAACGGGTGCGCCTGGCGCGGCGCTTCGAACAAGATGCGGCGGCGCGCGAATACACCAAAGAGCATTTGTTCCCGGCCGTGAATGCATTGATGTCGGAACCGTTGACCGAGTGCCTCGAACAAGCCGGAGCGGCCAGAGAGAACTTTACGTTGGTTGCCGATATTCTGCGCGACGGCGGGGTCGGAGGCATCGAATTCAAACCCGCGACCGATATCGCGCAATGCTTCGGCGAATCCTTCGGTACGCTGCGCTTGCCGCCTTTACCGCAACAGTTCGACCGGTTGCCGGTGTTGTTCGATATGCTATTGGACGGCTGATTTTCCGGCTGGAGGCCGGTTGCGAGCGTTGAGTCGAGGGAAATTGCTCGCCCGGAAGCGGTACCGCAAATTGTTAATGAATTCCAACCCATAATTTCGTAAAATTGACGTTATTTTTGTCTCATACAACGGGATGGGCCCGATAGGCTTATCCCGTTTTGCACATTCTACGGTGGTTAATCTTGAACAGACCTGCATTGCTGGTATTGGAAGACGGAACGGTATTCAACGGCGTGTCGATTGGCGCGGACGGTTGTTCCGTCGGAGAAGTAGTTTTTAATACTTCATTGACGGGGTATCAGGAAATCCTTAGCGATCCCTCCTACGCTCGGCAGATCGTCACGCTTACCTATCCACACATTGGAAATGTCGGCACCAATGCCGAGGACAACGAGGCGGCGGCGGTTTTTGCCAGCGGGCTGGTGGTCCGTGACGTGCCGCTGCGGGCCAGCAGTTGGCGGTCGGAAAAAACGTTGAGCGACTATTTGCGCGACAACAATGTGGTTGCCATCGCCGATATCGACACCCGTAAGTTGACGCGAATTTTACGCGACAAGGGCGCGCAACGCGGTTGTGTGATGGCCGGGGACACTCTCGATGCGGGACAGGCACTGAAGGCGATCGACGGCTTCGCCGGATTGAAAGGCATGGATCTGGCCAAGGAAGTGACGGTTTCCGAAAGCTATGTGTGGAGCGAGGACGTCTGGCGCCTGGGCCAAGGGCACACGCCGGCGGGAAATCTGCACAAGCACGTCGTGGCCTACGATTTCGGGGTCAAGCGGAACATACTCCGGCTGCTGGCCAATCGCGGCTGCAAGGTCACCGTCGTGCCGGCGACGACGCCGGCGGAGGAAGTGCTGGCAATGAACCCGGACGGCGTGTTTTTATCCAATGGCCCTGGCGACCCGGAGCCGTGTACCTATGCGATACAGGCGATCAAGACGATCCTGGAGCGGAGAATCCCGGTGTTTGGAATCTGTTTGGGGCATCAGTTGTTGGCGTTGGCCAGCGGCGGCAAAACGGTAAAGATGAAATTCGGCCACCACGGCGCCAACCATCCGGTGCAGGAAAGAGCGACCGGCAAGGTCATGATCAGCAGCCAGAATCACGGCTTCGCGGTGGACGAGGCGTCGCTGCCGGACAACGTCAAGGCAACCTATCACTCTTTATTCGACGGCAGCTTGCAAGGTATCGAGCGTACCGACTGTCCGGCGATGAGTTTTCAGGGGCATCCTGAAGCCAGTCCCGGGCCGCACGACGTGGAATCCCTATTCGACGATTTCATCGCCATGATGAACTAAGCCGCCCAACAATTCAGCTGAATAAAGATTACCTAACATGCCAAAAAGAACCGATATACAATCCATTCTGTTATTGGGCGCCGGCCCCATCGTCATCGGCCAAGCCTGCGAATTCGACTATTCCGGCACCCAAGCCTGCAAGGCGTTGCGCGAGGAAGGTTACCGCGTCATTCTGGTGAACTCGAATCCGGCGACGATCATGACCGATCCGGACATGGCCGACGCCATCTACATCGAACCGATCGATTGGCAAACCGTCGAGAAGATCATCGAGAAGGAGCGCCCCGATGCGATCCTGCCGACCATGGGCGGGCAGACGGCGCTGAACTGTGCGCTGGATCTGGATGCCCACGGCGTATTGGAGCAATACGGCGTCGAGATGATCGGCGCGACCAAGGAAGCGATCAGGAAAGCGGAGGATCGCGACCTGTTCAATCAGGCTATGCGCAAAATCGGTTATCAAGTAGCCAAATCCAAGGTCGCCCATTCCATGGAAGAGGCATTCGCCGCGCAGGCTGAGGTCGGCTATCCGACCATCATTCGCCCTTCGTTTACGATGGGCGGCAGCGGCGGAGGCATCGCCTACAACCGGGAGGAGTTCATCGAAATCTGCGAGCGCGGGCTGTATCTGTCGCCGACCAACGAGCTGCTGATCGAGGAATCAGTGTTGGGATGGAAGGAATTCGAGATGGAGGTGGTGCGCGACTCCAAGGACAATTGCATCATCGTTTGTTCGATCGAAAACTTCGACCCGATGGGGGTGCACACCGGCGATTCGATTACCGTTGCCCCGGCGCAAACCCTGACCGATAAGGAATATCAGATTCTGCGTAATCTTGCCATCGACGTGCTGCGCGAAATCGGCGTCGATACCGGCGGTTCCAACGTGCAGGTGGCGATCAATCCGGAGGACGGCAGGCTGGTGGTGATCGAAATGAATCCGCGGGTGTCGCGCTCCTCGGCGCTGGCCTCGAAAGCGACCGGCTTTCCTATCGCCAAAGTGGCGGCGAAGCTGGCGGTCGGTTATACGCTCGACGAATTGAGGAACGAAATTACCGGCGGCAAAACGCCGGCATCGTTCGAGCCGACCATCGATTACGTGGTCACCAAGGTGCCGCGTTTCGCGTTCGAAAAATTTCCGCAGGCCGACGACCGCTTGACCACGCAAATGAAATCGGTCGGCGAAGTCATGGCGATAGGCCGCACCTTCCAGGAGTCTCTGCAGAAGGCCTTGCGGGGATTGGAGATCGGCGTCGACGGGTTGGACGAAATCGCCGATTTGGACGAGGAAAATGTCCAGGAAGTGATTCAGCGCGAATTGCGCCATCCCGGGCCGCACCGGCTTTGGTACTTGGCGGACGCGTTCCGCAGCGGCCTGAGTTTCGCCGCAATCCACGAAGCCTGCAAAATCGATCCGTGGTTCCTGGCCCAGATTGAAGACCT
>JBNLFT010000003.1:11293-12611 GCA_050305675.1 Methylococcaceae bacterium | reverse complement strand
TCCGCAGCGGCCTGAGTTTCGCCGCAATCCACGAAGCCTGCAAAATCGATCCGTGGTTCCTGGCCCAGATTGAAGACCTGGTGGCGACCGAACGGACGTTGATGTCCAAGACCTTGCCGACCCTGGGCGACGGCGAGCTGTTGCGGCTAAAACGGAAGGGGTTTTCCGACGCCCGTCTGGCCAAGCTGTTGGATACCAAGGAATCGGAAGTACGTAACGTACGCCACAAACATAACATACGACCGGTGTACAAGCGGATCGATTCCTGTGCCGCCGAGTTCGCGTCCGATACCGCGTATCTGTATTCGACCTACGAGGAGGAATGCGAGGCTCAGGTCAGCGAGCGGGAAAAAGTCGTTATCCTGGGAGGCGGGCCTAACCGGATCGGGCAAGGGATCGAGTTCGATTATTGCTGTGTGCATGCCGCCCTGGCCCTGCGCGAGGACGGTTACGAAACCATTATGGTCAACTGCAACCCGGAGACCGTTTCCACCGATTTCGACACTTCCGACCGCCTGTATTTCGAGCCGTTGACGTTGGAAGACGTGTTGGAAATTATCGCATTGGAAAAACCCAAGGGCGTGATCGTGCAATACGGCGGACAGACGCCTTTGAAACTGGCGCGTGCGCTGGAAGCCGCCGGCGCGCCGATTATCGGTACCTCTCCCGATTCCATCGATTTGGCGGAAGACCGGGAACGTTTTCAAAAATTGCTGGAGCGGTTGAACTTGCTGCAACCGCCCAACGCGACCGCACGCTCGGTCGAGGAGGCCGTCAATTCGGCTAAGGAGCTGGGTTATCCGTTGGTGGTGCGGCCGTCTTACGTTCTGGGCGGCCGGGCGATGGAAATCGTCACCAACGAAGAGGGCCTGCGCCGCTATATGAAAGAAGCGGTGACCGTATCCAACGACTCGCCGGTATTGCTGGATCGTTTCCTGGACGATGCGGTTGAAATGGACGTGGATGCGATCTACGACGGCGAAACCTGTTTGATCGGCGGCTTGATGGAACATATCGAACAAGCCGGAGTCCATTCCGGAGATTCGGCTTGTTCCATCCCTCCCTACGGCTTGGCGGCGACAATTCAGGACCAATTGCGGGAGCAAGTGGCGAAGATGGCGGAAGCGTTGGGTGTTTGCGGGCTGATGAATACGCAGTTTGCGATCCAGGGCGATACCGTTTACGTGCTGGAGGTCAATCCGCGCGCTTCCAGGACCGCTCCGTTCGTTTCCAAGGCCACCGGCTATCCGCTGGCCAAGATCGCGGCCCGGTGCATGACGGGAAAGTCGTTGAAAGAGCAAGGGGTTACCGAGGAACG
>JBNLFT010000003.1:9068-11194 GCA_050305675.1 Methylococcaceae bacterium | reverse complement strand
TATTCCGAAATATTATTCGGTCAAGGAAGCGGTATTTCCGTTTATCAAGTTCCCCGGCGTCGATCCGTTGCTCGGACCGGAAATGAAATCGACCGGCGAAGTGATGGGGGTCGGCAAGACCTTCGGCGAGGCGTTCGCCAAGTCGCAACGGGCCGCCGGTATCGATTTGAGCCACAGCGGAAAGGTCTTGATGAGCATTCGGGACACCGACAAGCCGAAGGTGGCCGAGGTGGCGCAAATGTTGATCGAGAAAAACTATCAAATCGTCGCGACGCGAGGAACGGCGAGAGTCTTGAAGGAAGCGGGCATACCCTGCGAAGAGGTGTTCAAGGTCAACGAAGGGCGTCCGAATACCGTGGACATGATCAAGAACGGACAATTCCAATTGATCGTCAATACCACCGAGGGGCTGAAATCGATCACCGACTCCTTTACCATGAGAAGGGAAGCGCTGCAGCAGCGGGTGACCTATTACACGACGATGGCCGGAGCGAGGGCGGCCTGCTACGCGCTGGGTGAGTTAAGCGCGGGCGACGTCAATCGCCTGCAGGATTTGCATAATTCGTTTTGAACGGAATGTGTTTATCAATCGATAACAGCAAACATTAATTTTGGAGTAGTCAATGAATAAAGTGCCTCTAACCGTCAACGGCGCGAATAAATTAAGGGCGGAACTGGAAGAACTGAAGAGCGTCGTTCGACCAAGAATCATTGCCGCCATCGCTGAAGCGCGTGAGCACGGGGATCTGAAAGAGAATGCCGAATATCACGCCGCGCGGGAACAACAGAGTTTTGCCGAAGGCCGTATCGCCGAGATCGAGGGCAAGTTGGCCAATGCCAATATCATCGATGTCACCAAAATGGACGCCAATGGCAAGGTCATTTTCGGCTCGACCGTCGAAATCGAGGATTTGGATTCCGGCAAAGTCGTAACTTATCAAATCGTCGGCGAAGACGAGGCGGATATCAAAGAAGGCCGTATCTCGGTCGGATCGCCGATAGCCCGAGCATTGATCGGCAAGGAGGCGGAGGATGTCGTCACGGTTAAGGCGCCGGGCGGCGATATCGAGTACGAAATTCTATCGATTCAGTATATCTGAAGCGGAACGACCAACGATACGACGAAGCAGGGGGCAGGTGCGCCCCTTTTTATTTTTTCGGATTTTTTCGGTATATGACGGCGATTTGGCCGATGGTTTGAATCAGTTCGGCCCCGGTTTCGGCGCAGATTCGATCGCGGAGCTGCAAGCGTTCGTCACGCTCGGCGCGGATTTTGACTTTAATCAGTTCGTGTGCGTCGAGCGCCAGCTCGATTTCGTTCAATACTGCTTGGCTCAGTCCGGCCTGACCGATGATAACGACCGGTTTTAACGGATGGGCGCGGGCTTTCAGGCGCTTTTTGTCGGCAGGAATCACTCTATTACCTTGAATTAAAAAGCGGCAATTCTACACTACAACGATTTATGGCGCGAAGTAAAAGTAGCAATCAATGGATGCAGGAACATTTTCAGGACGAGTATGTCAAAAAGGCTCAAGCCATGGGCTACCGGTCCCGGGCGGTATTCAAGCTGGCTGAAATTCAGGAAAAGGATAAAATCATTCAGCCCGGCATGAATGTTATCGATTTAGGCGCCGCCCCGGGCGGATGGTCCGAATACGTCAGGAAGATCATCGGCAAAAAGAACAAAATCATTGCCTTGGATCTGTTGCCGATCGAGCCGATCGAAGGCGTTGATTTTATCCAGGGCGATTTCCGGGACAACGACGTGCTGGACGAGTTATACCGGGTGCTGAACGGCGAGCCGGTGCATCTTTTGTTGTCCGACATGGCGCCCAATATCAGCGGCAACAAGGCGATGGATCAGCCGCGCGCCATTTATCTCGGCGAGTTGGCGCTGGATACCGCGCAAACCGTATTGTGCAAGGGCGGTATCTTTCTTATCAAGATGTTTCAAGGTGCCGGTTTCGATTCCTATTTCAATGAAGTCAAACGACATTTCCAATCCGTCGTGATTAGAAAACCCAAGGCCTCTAGAGCGAGAAGCAACGAAGTCTATATATTAGCCAGAGGGTTTAAATAATCCGATTTGCCCTTATATCCAACGATAACGGTCTTTGTATTGATC
>JBNLFT010000003.1:0-8969 GCA_050305675.1 Methylococcaceae bacterium | reverse complement strand
GAAGTCTATATATTAGCCAGAGGGTTTAAATAATCCGATTTGCCCTTATATCCAACGATAACGGTCTTTGTATTGATCGAAAAGGCAAAGAAACAGGCGCGAACACAGCCAAATTAAGCGTCACGCCGAATCTTTCCTGATACAATTACTATGTATTTTTAAGTAAAGACTGCACCGGTCCGGAGCGTGTAATTTGAGCGATATGATCAAAAATATAGTGTTATGGGTTGTCATTGCCGTCGTTTTGATGTCCGTATTCAATAACTTCGGTGCGAGATCGAATCGCGCCGATTCGTCTTTGTCCTACTCGCAGTTTCTGGCATCGGTGAAAAACGGTCAGGTACAACAAGTCACTATCGACGACAACTCGATCAGGGGACAGCTGCAGACGGGCGAGAAATTCACCACTTTTGCTCCGAACGATCCGCATCTGGTCGATGACCTGCTGGAGAACGGCGTCGAAATCAAAGCCCAACCGCCGGAAGAGCCTTCGATGTTAATGCAGATTTTCGTATCGTTCGGACCGATTTTGTTGTTGATTGCGGTGTGGGTGTTCTTTATGCGGCAAATGCAGGGCGGTGGAGCCGGCGGCCGCGGCGGCGCGATGGGTTTCGGTAAAAGCAAGGCCCGCATGCTGGACCAGGACCAGAACAAGGTGACCTTCGCCGATGTCGCCGGTTGTGACGAAGCCAAGGAAGAAGTCGAGGAAATGGTCGATTTTCTGAAAGACCCGGCCAAATATCAGAAACTCGGCGGGAAAGTGCCGCGCGGCGCCTTGATGGTGGGGCCGCCCGGAACCGGTAAGACGTTGTTGGCGCGGGCTATCGCCGGCGAGGCGAAGGTGCCGTTTTTTACCATTTCGGGTTCCGATTTCGTCGAGATGTTCGTCGGCGTCGGCGCCTCGCGGGTACGCGATATGTTCGACCAAGCCAGAAAACATGCGCCTTGCATTATCTTCATAGATGAGATCGATGCGGTGGGCCGTTCCCGCGGCGCCGGTCTCGGAGGCGGCAACGACGAGCGTGAACAGACGCTCAACCAACTCCTGGTGGAGATGGACGGCTTCGAAGGCCACGAAGGGATTATCGTCATCGCCGCTACCAACCGTGCCGACGTCTTGGATAAGGCATTGTTGCGTCCCGGCCGTTTCGATCGCCAGGTCACGGTGGGCTTGCCGGATGTCAAGGGGCGCGAGCAGATCCTGAAAGTGCACATGAAGAAAGTGCCGGCCGCCGACGACGTGCAGATCAAATATATCGCCCAAGGTACGCCCGGTTTTTCCGGGGCCGACCTGGCCAATCTGATCAACGAGGCGGCGTTGTTCGCTGCGCGCCTGAACAAGCGCCTGGTCAGCATGGTCGATCTGGAAAAGGCCAAGGATAAGCTGATTATGGGGGCGGAAAGGCGGTCGATGGTGATGAGCGAGAAGGAAAAGAAAATGACCGCTTATCACGAGGCCGGACACGCGATCGTCGGGCGCTTGGTGCCTGACCACGATCCGGTATATAAAGTGAGCATCATGCCGCGCGGCCGCGCCTTGGGTGTCACCATGTTCTTGCCGGAAAGCGATCAATACAGCGCCAGCAAACGCAAGCTGGACAGCATGATTTCCAGCTTGTACGGCGGGCGGATTGCCGAGGAGTTGATTTTCGGCTGGGAGGAAGTTTCCACCGGCGCTTCCAACGACATCGAGCGCGCCACCGAGTTGGCCAGAAACATGGTTACCAAGTGGGGCTTGTCGCAACGTTTGGGTCCGCTGGCATACAGCGAGGAGGAAGGCGAGGTGTTTTTGGGGCGTTCCGTGACCCAGCATAAGACGGTTGCCGAAGAGACATCGCATACTATCGACGAGGAAATTCGTTCCATTATCGATAAAAACTATGAGCGGGCCGAGAAGATCCTTAAGGAAAATACCGATATTTTGCATGCGATGGCCGAAGCGTTGATGAAATTCGAAACCATCGACAAAATGCAGATCGACGATTTAATGTCCAGAAAGCCGGTCAGGGAGCCTCAGGGCTGGGACGATACGCCTCCCAGCGGCGGCGGCATCAAAACCGCCGACGACCGAAAGAAGGATGCGAGCGAAGCGCCCATCGCCGGTGCGGCGGAACAAAATTAATTTTTTGCTAGACTGTTCAGGAGAGGCGGGGGCCTCTCCTTTTTTTTGGCTGAAAGAAAGTAGGGTTTGAGTAATGGCAAAAAAATATTTCGGGACCGACGGTATAAGAGGCAGGGTCGGCGACTATCCGATCACCGCGGATTTCATGTTGAAACTGGGCTGGGCGACCGGCAGAGTCTTTGCCAACGAAGGTAGCGGCTTTGTTTTGGTCGGCAAGGATACCCGTATCTCCGGCTACATGTTCGAGTCGGCTTTGGAGGCGGGGCTGTCCGCTGCCGGCGTCGATACCAAAATGTTGGGGCCGATGCCGACTCCGGGCATCGCCTATTTGACCAGAACTTTGCGCGCCAAGGCCGGTATCGTCATCAGCGCGTCGCACAATCCCTATTACGATAACGGCATCAAGTTTTTCTCGGTCGACGGAACCAAGTTGCCGGATGAGATCGAGTATCAAATCGAGCAATATCTCGATTCGCCGATGACGACGGTGGAATCGTCAAGGTTGGGAAAGGTCAAGAGGGTCGGGGATGCCGCCGGCCGCTATATCGAATTTTGTAAAGCCACCGTGCCGACGAAACTCGATTTCAAAGGCATGCGTATCGTCATCGACTGCGCCCATGGCGCGACTTACCATATCGCGCCCCATGTCTTCAGCGAGGTTGGGGCGGAAGTGGTTGCGATCGGCGCCGAGCCCGACGGCTTGAATATCAACGACGAATGCGGTGCCACCAAACCGGAAAATCTGGTTGATAAAGTGCGCGAGTATCGGGCCGACCTCGGAATAGCGCTGGATGGCGACGGCGACCGCTTGATCATGGTGGATAACAAGGGTGAAATCGTCGACGGCGACGAACTGATTTACATCATAGCCAAGTCACGCCTTAAAAGCGGCAAACTGTTCGGGCCGGTGGTGGGTACCTTGATGACTAACCTGGGCATGGAACACGCCTTGAAGAGAGAGGGCGTCAAACTGTTGCGAGCCAAGGTCGGCGACCGCTACGTTATGGAAATGCTGACCGAGCAAAACGGTGTTCTCGGCGGCGAAGGTTCCGGGCACATCATTTGCCTCGATCGGACCACCACCGGAGACGGCATCATTTCGGCGCTGCAGGTACTGGCGGAGATGCGCGATACCGGTAAAACCCTGCACGAGCTGAAATCCGGTATGGAAAAGTATCCGCAAGTGCTGATCAATGTTCGCGTCGGCAGGAAGGTCGAGATCGATAAGGTTGAAAGCGTCCAAAAGGCGGTTGCCGCGGTGGAGCAAAAGTTAGGCGATAGCGGCCGCGTTTTGCTCAGGGCGTCGGGAACCGAGCCGTTGATCAGGGTTATGGTCGAAGGATCGAACAGAGCGGATGTCGAAAAATACGCCCAGCAATTGGCCAACGACGTCAAGCAAGCAATCGCAGCTTGATTTGAGTAGCCTTAATATATATCATACCCAGTTTATTTTTGCCGGGAGTGAGTAATGCGACAATCTTTGGTTATGGGAAATTGGAAAATGAATGGTTCTCGCGCCGAGGGCCAAGCATTGGCGCAAGCAATCGTCGACGGGTTGAAATCCGGTGATCAAGGAATCGCAGTTTGCGTCCCATTTGTCTATTTATCCGATGTGCGTAGCATTATTGAATCCACGCCAGTAGCGTTAGGCGCGCAAAACGTGGCCGATCAGGAAAAAGGCGCATTTACCGGCGAAGTTTCAGCGGCAATGCTGAAAGATTGCGGATGTACCTATGCGCTGGTCGGGCACTCCGAGCGACGCAGCTATTACGGTGACAGCGATCAGTCCGTCGCGGCGAGATTCTGTCAAGCGCAGAAACAAGGCATCATTCCGGTGCTGTGTATCGGCGAGACCCTGGAAGAGCGCGAACAGGACAAGACGTTTACGGTGATCGACGAACAACTGGGCGCGGTGATCGACATGGCCGGGATCGAGGCGCTGGCCAATTCGGTGATCGCCTACGAACCGGTTTGGGCCATCGGTACCGGTAAAACGGCTACCGACGATCAAGCGCAGGAAGTTCACAAATACATCCGCGAACGCATTGCCGAAAAAAGCGGCGATGTCGCGGCCAATATCCGCATTTTGTATGGCGGCAGCGTCAAGCCGGAAAACGCCGAAGCGTTATTTGCGATGCCGGACATCGATGGCGGTTTGATCGGTGGTGCGTCGTTGGATGCCGAATCTTTCCTGAGCATTTACCGCTCGATTTAATTTAGTTGCAATAAAAAAATATGTATCAGTTTATTATTGTCGTCCACGTGTTACTGGGCTTGGGTATTATCGGTTTGGTCATGATGCAGCAGGGCAAGGGAGCCGATGCCGGCGCCGCTTTCGGCAGCGCTTCGTCCGGTTCCGTATTCGGTGCGCAAGGCGCCGCGTCCTTTTTATCTCGCACCACCGCGATCTTCGCCACGCTGTTTTTCGTCAGCAGTCTGGGCCTTGCGATTCTGGGAGGCTACCATAACGAGACAGTCGACTTGATGGATACCTCCGAAATCGAGAACATTAAGGCCGACGTACCATTGGTGGAAGGCATGAGTGTACCGTCGATCGACGACGAAACTCCGCAAGTCCCGATCGAAGACAATGCCAGCATAAATCCGGCAACCGACGAAGCGTCGCCGGCGCCTGCAGAGACGGTTGAATAAAGTAAATATGCCGATGTGGTGAAATTGGTAGACACGCCATCTTGAGGGGGTGGTGACTTCGGTCGTGCCGGTTCAAGTCCGGCCATCGGCACCAATTGATAGTCGGGGCACCCGAAAAAACTCGAAAGCCCGAAGTTGTTAAGACTTCGGGCTTTTTTATGTCCGAAATCCCGACATAGTTCCAAGTCCGCACGCAGATCGAGCCGCCGATGGTGATGAGCCCGATTGTCCGTTACGGACGACCCGTACGATTGTTCGAAAAAACCATTTACGGACAATTTGTACCAGGTAAACATCGATCCCTAGTAAACCCATTGCCTTTGTGAGCCATCCCGGATAGGGTGCCGCAACGGGGGGTTAATGAAAGGCTGCCGGCTGTAACGAGTGGGACTTTGGAAACCGGCGAAAAGCAGTGGAATCGCGGGGTATGGTGTTGTATCGCTTCATTTGGCAAAAACCAACGATTTTTGGGTTTTTAATAAGTAATTCCCCAACAATTGGTTTTTTCTTTCGAATTTAACTCCGTAATTGTATTTGAGCGATTTTTTAAAATGAGAGACCGCAGCGTCTCTTTCTATCGTTTCTCCGTTGCGGAATTCGAAAACCAGCAATATTCGCTGTTTTTTGTCGAGTTCTTCGTAGGTCAATATTTGGACGCTATTGGAAGTAATATTACGGTATTTGGTCTTTAGGCGTTCTTCGCCTATGACCAAATAAACTTTGTTGAACGTGGAATCTTGGGTATTGATATAAGGATTTAGCCCGTCATATTGCAGGTCGTACAGAAAGAAGTGTTGTTCCTTTTTACGCACGATTTTTCCCTTAATCTCGAATTTATAGCCGTCCAGAAAACATATGTTGACGGTCAGCTTTTTATTGACCCGTAAATTTCTGGACGAGACGATTTGAACGCCGCCGGAACTGATGTCGATCAGTTTGGTGTTTAAATGACCGGAGTTTAAAAGGCTGTAGTCGGTCAAGTAGGTTTTTAAATCGTTTCTAACATAGCGGACCGTTGTTCTTGGGTGAATGATGTCGTCCGATTGTTGGACGGACTCGGCTTTGTCATCGCTCAATTGAAGCATCATAGTTGTTATATTTGTATCGGATTCATTGAGTGTGTCGAATTCATCGAGGCTGGTTAGAAGTCCGCCCCCTTTTGCTCATTTTTCTCGACTCCGCGCACCATATTTATCTTGTCCGCGCCGGTTCGGGTTGATCGCGCCGGCATTTGACAAGGCGGACTGCCCGTGCAACAGCAAACAAAACGATGTGCCCGGCGAAATTCGTGACTAGGGCCAATGTCAGTCCCGCAGCGAGCGCTTCCGCGTTCAGCGGCACGCTCGGATAATAACTATGCAATACTTCTTCGGCGATAATCCAGTCCGGTCGTTTTACTAAGTGTAGCAACTGTTGATACAAATGCTTGTTTGATATGGCACTTAGCTGCCATTTCAGGTAAGCGTTGCGTTTCAATAAACGCTCGAGTATCTCGGCTTCGGCGCGAATTGCCGCGACGCTGTTGCGCCGGTGGACCGTTAGCAACTGTGTTAGGCTGCCGGCGTAATAGCGATCGGCGACCGCTTGATATTGCTGTAATTGCTGCTGGGCTTCCCGGTAGTGCGCGGCCAGCGTTTGCTGATATTGCATGACGAATCCCGGTATCTGCATGCCCAGCAGCAACAGGCCTGCGAACAACAGTTTATCCAGCAGTAGCAGCAGCGGGCGGAACAATAGCATGGCAGGCCTTACGGGCTTCGGCTCAGTTGTGGAGTTGGTTCAGCTGTTCCAGATAGTAGCGTATCCGTTCGACATAACGGACCGGTTCGGTCCCCCTGGCATAGCCATGTGCGAGGTTTTTGTAATAGGCTTTTTGGCTGAGCAGCGGCAAGACCTGTTTGATTTCGCTCCAGGCGTTGGGATTTTTGCCCAGTGATTTCGCCAGCTGCATGGCGTCCTGCAGATGGGCGTAACCGATTTTGTAGGCCGCCAGCGCGAACCACATTCGATCGGCGGGGGCGACTTGCTCCGGTATTCTCTGCAACATGTGGTCTAAATGGCGCGCTCCGCCGCGTATGCTTTGCAGCGGGTCGGAACGGTCTTCGACCCCCATCGCTTCGGCGGTTTTCCTGCCGAGCATCATTATGCCCCTGACGCCGTTCGGCCGGCGCGCATCCGGGTTCCAACCGGATTCCTGATAGGCTTGGGCGGCCAGTAAAGTCCACGGCAGCTGGTAATAGTAGTCGGCGATTTGTTGAAATAAGCTTTGGAATTTGGGCAGACGTTGCTCGATGCGTTGGCGGAAGGTAAGAGCGTCAAAATATTCGAAGATATCGGAAGCGCCGTAATAGCGTTCGTTGATGATGTCCAGCGACGAGTCGTCTTCGATGTGATCGAACCATTCGGCGAGGAACTGCTTGAAATTTCCGCTGTTTGGAGGCAACAGCCACGCCAGTTCCTGGGCTTCGGACAGCGGAAAGGCGACCACCAATTCCGGATAATAACGTTGGTTCAACGAGACGATGTTGGAGTCGGCCACCGTACAGTCGACCTGCCGGTCGGCCACTTTTTCCAACACCTGTTCGGTGGACAGATCGGTGGTGGTTTCCCAGTGCAAACCGGGATAGCGTTTTTGCAATTCGTTCAACGATTCCTGATAACTGCTTTCGGCGATAATCAGCAAGGAACGATTGGCTAGGGCCTCGATGTTTTCCGGCAACGGCGCGCGGCGGTGGCAAATGACTTGTTGCTGTATCGTTTTGTAGGCGGGGCCGAATTCGTAGTTCTTGCTGCGCTGTTCGGTTCGCGTTAGCCCGGCGGCGGCAATATGGCCATCCCCGTTGGCGATCGCATACAGAATATCCTCGATACTGTCATAGACCTTGTATTCGACCTTGACGTCCAGAAACTCGGCCAGTGCTTTGCTTAGATCGTGTTCGAAACCGGTCGGCGCATCGTCCGCCCCTAGATAATAGGTGGTCGGGGTATTTCGCGTTAGTACGACGAGGCGGCCCTGTTGGCGGATATCCTGCATTACCGGGTCCTTTTCGCTGCAGCCGCCAAGGCTGAAACAAAGCAGCAGAACCCAGGCTAAAGTTAAATGTGTTCTATGCGTCATGATTCAGTTCGTCGCGAAAAGTTAATCGGTTTCCAAATGATACTTCAAATCGATGCGTTGGGTTTCTCCGGCACGGGTATTTATGCTGAAATGTTTGCTCAAGCGGTATTTTATATCGGCTGCATAAGTGTTTGAAAACAGCCCCATCGTGACCCCGAGATACAGGTCGGGATTCAGATATTGGCCTAATCTGACGGCGCTGTCCGAAATTTTTTCGCCTTGTTCGAACTCGAACTCGTCGATGCCAAGCCGGTCGCTGAGCCAGGACAGTTGCCCCGCTCCGTAGTTGAATGCGGCACCAGCGACCGCATTGCCCTCGCTTTTGCCCAGCCATTGCGTCGATTTGCCGGTGACCAAATAAGACAAGGCTTCCGATTCGGGCAGCGAGGGCTCGGTAAAGACTTTAGTTTGCGGCGATTTTAAAGGGCCCGTGACCCGCAAAACCGCGGTGACGTCGTCGCTGACCGCCTTGCGGATCGCTTCGACGGTCAACCACGGGTTGTCGGCCGGACCGTTGAAAACGAATTCGCCCTTGCGAATCGTGAGGTCCTGGCCGTAGGCGCGGTAGGTCGCGTCCTGCATCAGCGCCCGGCCCAACATGCTTTGCCGTTCCTCGTCGACGATGTAATGCAGCTTTCCGCTCAACCGGGTTTTCAGGCCGAAGCCTTCGAAGCGGCTGTCGGCTCCGAAATCGACGTCAACCCGGACCTGCAACCGGGACGGATCGATGACCTTGTGTTGTGGCCGGTTCGCGTCGACGACGATTTCGTCTGTGCTCGGCGCTATCGCGCTTTCCGGCAGGGTCTTCAATTCGACCTTGGCGCGGTCGATCGCGATCAAGCCGTCGATTTTGGTCAGATGGCCTTGTTTGTGGATGGTCAATGTCGGCGATACCGCGATTTCCGCTTCCGGCAGCCGTACCAGCCGGAATTGCTCGCCGGTTACGTCCAGTTGCAACGGAAAGCCTTGGTTAGGTAGCAGATCGAGATGGCCGTGGCCTTTCATTCGGCCCTCGCCGGATTCGAGTGCTGCCGTCAACAACAAGCGTTCCGGCGAATCGGCCGTGCTCTGAACGCT
>JBNLFT010000002.1:0-46441 GCA_050305675.1 Methylococcaceae bacterium | reverse complement strand
CTTCAGAAACCTTTGAACAGCCGGTAACCGGGTTCCACGTGGCATCTGTCCATTCTATTTTTGATATGTCGCTCATGAGATGTTTGTTACGTAAATTGATGGATACTCATTAAGGGTGGTCTATTGGTTCTTAATGTCTCCCGGTCGGTGGTTAATGAATCATCTTCCAAGCGCCGGCCACGGCGCGTTTGAAGGCGGTTTTTTTATTGGCGGAAACGGCGACGCTGCGGATGTTGCCTTGGCGGGCGGTTACGCGGAACCGGCGGCCGCCGTGGATGCGTTGGGTGGTTATGTTCATGGTTTCACCGTTTGGTAATCGTAATCGACCAACAGCTTGCGGATGTGGTTGGCCAGGTTCACCGGCGAGCCGGCGAAGTTGATGGCGTTAACTTCCGGGTGTTCCAGCCATTGCAGCGTTTGTTTCAACGCCTGGGCCAGATCGTCCGCCGTTACGGGACTCGCGTCTTGTCTGCTGTCCATCAACCCGCCTGCTTGGGTTCGAACTCGGCGACGCGCTGCGCCATGTCGTTGACGATGTGCTTGGCGTTTCGGCTGCGGCGGACGTGGCGGCAGTAGTCGGCCAGTTTTTCCGCCTGCAGTTCCATGGTTGCCAACGTCGAATCGCCGATGCGGCCGTATTGTTTCAGCTCGTCGTGCGCGGCGCGCATAGCGCCGAGGGTTCGGCTTATCTTTCGGGTTACGGTGTCGTTTTGGATGTCGTTCATATCTAAGCCTCGTTAATGCATTTCAACGCGTTCAATCCCTCGGCCCAGCTTCGAAACAACTTGCTGCCGTTATCCATGTATTGATGAACTTCTTTTACGGTTGCCCGGGCGTCCATGTGGACGACCGCCATGCAGTCGTCATAAATGTTCTTGTCCAGGCCGCGGAATTGGGTGAGATCGAAGGGAAAGGCGTGGCCGTTATAGAGTCCCAGCAGTAGATTGCGGACCTTCTCGCATTGGCCTGTGTCGCCTTGGGCGATTGTTACCAGCCGGCGCAGCGCCGGAAGTCCGTTTTGTATCGCGTTGTCGCGCTCGATTTCCTGGTCCCGGATTTGTTGGATGAAGTCCAGGACGGCGGGGTTTTCGTTTTGTGTCGTCATCGATGCTCTCCGGTTGAGGCGGGTTAAACCCTGACGCCGTGTTTGTTGTACGTTTCGGTATGGCGCAATATTCCGATAGCCAGCCAAATGTTCGCGTTGATAGCCGTGAGTTGCCGCGCTTTTTGGGCGTTCGACCAGAAGGGGCGGTTGGCCCGCAACGCTCTCAGTCCGGTTCGGGCGCGCTTGATTAATGCGTCGTAGTCTTTGCGGTCTTTTTTCGTCATGGCCGTTCTCCGGTATTGGCGTCCCTGCCGTTCAGTGGTCCTTCGATATTGGCGTCGCCGCGGGTGCCCGGACTTGCAGCTTCGGGCGTCCTGTCTAAATTGGTATTGGTGGTTGGCATTTCCACAAAATTCGATTACGCGAGTGCCAGCAATAAACCGTATCGAACCTTGCTTTTTTTACTTCTGCGCGTAGCTAGTGCGCTCCATAAAATAAAAATGCCAACCCCAATATCAACTTCAGTTCGGCCCGCCGGTAACCGGCCGGCGGGCCTTGCGTCTCTTACCCCTCCACCCGTAGAGCCTCAGCCGGGTAACGCTGTGGGAGTCTCACTGTGCGCCAGTCGCTTCTGGAATGCAGGCGGTTGGGCTGCATTGGGCTCCTATGTTTGTTTCGGGACTTTGAAATTGATTTTTCCGCCCCTTCGGACAAAAAGATACGTTATCGTATTATATTTGTCAATACGTTAACGTATTTCTTTTTTTCATGGTACTTAAGCTATAGTTAAGCCGTTAGTGTTGGAGGCTTTGTCAAAGTCCGCTGGAGGAGCTGTGTTGCTGAGTGCGTTGGAAGTATTTTGTCGGTCAAGCCGGTTTGTTTAGCGATAAAAACATTATGAAGGCGAGGATTAAGAGTGTTATTGAGAACACGGAGAGTTTTGCCGGCAAGGTTTTTGTTATTACGGTTCAATGCCTCATTGTTGTCTCGATGGCGACCTTTTCGATCGATACTTTGCCTGATTTATCTTATTCCCTCCGTCAGTGGCTGCAGATCGCCGAGATAATTACCGTTGCTTTTTTTACTCTGGAATATTTGGCCAGGCTATGGGTCGCCGACAGCAAATTAGGATTCGTGTTCAGTTTCTACGGTCTAATCGATTTGTTAGCCATCTTGCCTTTTTATCTATCCTCGGGAGTCGATCTACGATCCCTCAGAATCTTCAGATTGTTGAGGTTGTTTCGCATTTTGAAATTATTGCGTTATAGCCAGGCGATCAAACGTTTTCATCGAGCGTTTCTTATAGCCAAGGAAGAGCTGGTGTTGTTTTCGGCGGTGTCCCTGATTTTGCTGTATTTGTCGGCGGTTGGGATTTATTACTTCGAAAACCAAGCGCAGCCGGAACAGTTCAAATCTGTCTTCCATAGTCTCTGGTGGGCTGTTGCAACATTGACTACAGTCGGTTATGGCGATGTGTTTCCGGTGACTGCCGGCGGGCGGGTATTTACTTTCTTTGTTCTGATGCTGGGGTTAGGGGTGATTGCGGTTCCAACGGGACTGGTAGCGTCGGCGTTGTCCCAAGCACGAAAGGAAGATGCATAACGTGAGCCTCAGAATACTGAGCTTGCAAACAACACAGAAAATTCAATAACACAAATGGGGGTACGGTTATGGGGCTAGTAGACAGCTTGCGCGATATTGCAAGCAGAGTATCAGAGCATGGGGCATCGGTAGAAACGGAAGAGGCGACAAAAAACGCGTTCATAATGCCGTTTATCGCTTCTTTGGGATATGACGTCTTCAATCCAAAGGAAGTGATTCCGGAATTTACCGCTGATGTTGGCACCAAGAAAGGGGAGAAGGTTGATTATGCCGTTAGTAAGGACGGCAAAATAATCCTACTGTTCGAATGCAAAAAAATTACCGCTGATCTCCACAAAGAGCATGCATCGCAGCTATACCGCTATTTCGCGACGACCGAATCAAGGTTCGGAGTATTGACTAATGGAGTGGTGTACCAGTTTTATTCGGATATCGACGAATCGAACAAAATGGATTCCAAACCGTTTTTTGAGTTCGATCTTCTGGATTATGACGATAATGACGTAGAGGAGCTAAAAAAATTCTCGAAAGGTGCGTTCTCGTTGGATGAAATCCTAACCTCGGCGAGCACGCTGAAATATACCGGCGGGATCGTTAAGTTGTTAGAACAAGAGATGGGTAATCCTTCGGACGAGTTCGTCCGTTTTTTTGCCTCCAAAGTTTATGACGGTGTGTTGCGGCAGAATGTGGTCGATGAATTCAAGAATATTGTCGCTAACGCGCAAAAGCGATTTATTAACGACAAAGTTAATGGCCGCTTGAAATCCGCGTTGTCGGCCAGCGATACGTCACAAAGCAACAAAGAAAGTGACGAAGTGTTAGAGGAGAAGGATACCGGGATCGATACCACGCAAGAAGAGATCGATGGCTTCAATATCGTTCGGGCAATTTTGGCCGAAGTGATCGATGTCAAACGAATTCATATGAGGGATACGAAAAGCTATTGCGGTATCTTGCTGGATAACAATAACAGGAAACCGATCTGTAGATTGCATTTTAATGCTAAGCAAAAATATCTGGAATTGGGTAATAGCGGGAAATCGTCCGATAGAATTCCGCTGGTTTCAATTAACGAGATATTCAACCATGCAACGGCATTGAAGGAAATCGCAACGTCGTACGACTAAGATTGGGTGGATACTTACTACTTACAAAATTGGTATTGACTTCATCAGGCAACAGTTATCGCGCTTTCGATCCAGTTGACCTTTGTAGTGACTAAATGAGTGACTTTTTTAAGTCATAAAACAGGCGGCCATTCATTTTGAGCAAGTTAATAAAAGCCATATTCTAATTGGATTTAATAACCTCGTAGTCGCGCAATATCGTTATAGTACCTATAAGAAAGGTGGGTAAATAGGCGGGGGTCCGCATGCTCGACATAAGCAAGGTGTCCGCGAAGTTTTTGGTGTTCGTCTGCTTTCAACCTGCCTTGCGAGTAGAGCTTTAGCAACAAACGGACATGGTCTCTATACGACGGATGTACACGCACTAATCCAGCTTGATTGATCCGCAAACCTGTTATTAAAGTTGAGCCACCTGGACGACTCATGTAGCGCGTTTTCTCTTCGTTAATTTTTAGCTTGGGGCTTGACGTGACAGAGAGCAAATTGCGTAATGTATCAATGAACGAACAACAAGCTCCCCGTTTATCTGTTGAGAAAACAAAATCATCAGCATATCGCGTAAGAACAGAATTTCCAAAGAGAGATGATTCAGTGGTTATTTTGTTTAACAGCTTGTTGTCTATCTCATACATTACCACATTAGCAATACACGGTGATGTTGGGTAGCCAATCGGTAGGCGGTTATCACGATCAAAGCAGGCCTTTGTGATTAAGCTGAAAACCTCAGGTCCATTAGCCCAAGTAGGTAGATTGTTGCTGGGAGAAACGATGAGTCGCTTCAGATCAGTATTTTGAATTGAAGGGAAAAAATTCGATAGATCAACTCTAATTGAATAAAGTGAATCCTTGTGTGTTGAAGCATTCTTTAGAGTAGATGATCCGGCGCTAAATGCTGTTGCTACCTTGCTTATCGAAAATTCAGGAAATAGATTTAGTAGTAGCCATCTATGAATTAGCTTGAGCTCAGCGGTTGGTTGTACCACTGTTCTATAGCCACCTGCTCGTTTTGGGACATGTATTTTCCTCAATTTGGTATGCGCCTTCTCAAGGGCCTGTGTTACCAACTCTTCAGGTACGGTCAAGTCGTCACAGATTTTCCTAATAATACTATTGGCCAATTCGAAATCTCTCTGGGTTCTTTAGTAGATGAAAGTTTCGAAATGATGCCATTAAAGCATTAACGTTCGAAGGATATTTCAAAAACGGTTTATCAATTTTCGAACGATAAACCCATGTGCCGCCAACGCAATAGCTAGCAATTAACCCGGCGGCACGAAGAACACCAAGTAAACGAGGGACGTTATCGTAACTTTTTATTCCAAAAGCAGTTTTGAATACCGCTATAAGTTCGTTATTACTAAGTGGTCCAGTAAATAGAACTAAGTCATGAACGAAGTAAATACTAATCTTGTTTGGCTTCAAGTCAGTTAAATCGTCAGTGACACGCTCTGATCGAGACGGTCGATTACCACGAATTGCCTCTGCAAGCGCTTTGAAGGTGGCACCAATTCCATCGCGGCTATAAATACCCGTCTGAGCCATTGGATACCAAAGGACGGGGGCCTTAACCTCTTCAGCCGCAGCTATTGGTCCAACATTGATGAATGAATCCTTACTCTTATATTTTGAATCATTGATAATTATGAGCTTATTACGAAAGTACTGGTGGGCGAATGCGCCTAATTCACAGATAGCGCTCTCACTTTCCATTACGATGATTATCTTATCTGCAATGTCTGAGATTTCGTGCTCAAGATCTAGTACATTTTTTTTGTGCCCAAGTTTCGACAGTTCCTTAAAGACGCCTTCGGCGTATATGACGTGATAGTCTACTGACAGTCCCTCAACAAATTGCTTAATAGCTTCTCTGCGAGCGGAAGGGACTTCGCTGTCGGGAAGATTAGCTCCACAGAGAAAGATGAGTTGGTTCGCACGTGCAAGATAAGGGGGGCTGGTTTTAAGCGCCAGCCCGAATTTTTTTATTCGAATGCTGATCGCGTTCTTATCATATGTTAATGCGCGATTTAGCATGCCTACTTATAAGACGATGGATTCCGTTTCGGATTCCTGGCGACTGACGGGAATCCGAAACGGAATCCATCGGCCGAGGAGTAAAAATGCAAGGTGGGTTGCAACCCGCAACCCAGTCCAGCCGAAGCTGAACAAATTGCTAGGCAGTGCTATTATTATCTAAATGATGCTTGATTACAAGAACCTGTATTCTGAATAAATGAGCAGCTATCATTTATCAACTAAGCAAAGTAATACTTTGTTTTTGAAGCCAAGTGACAGCTGTTTACTTGTGATTTGTCACTTACATAATTTAGAGAAGGTCTAAATCTAACGATAGTGAGCACTTAACATCGAACGATGAAGGCCACCATACTAGGCTGCTAACTTTTTCTCTTTGATATCTTCAATGTTCATGTTAAGTTTTAAAAAATTTTCAGTCTATAATATGTTTATGGAAACGAAAAAATTAACAATTACGAGTAGTTATTAATAATTATTCTTGTATAAAAATGATTTATGAGTTTTGAACAATTTAACACACATCAGCAAGACGTTAGATTAAGAACTGACTCGCTCGCCAGAGCTGTTTTTGTTCTATCAGGTGGCGCTTTATCAATATCAATTGGCATATTTAGTAGTATCGATAATATCCCTGAATGCGCTGTATCTATATTAAAAGTTGCATGGTGGTCTTTAACAGCGACTATAATTAGTTTGGTTATTATGTTGTTTATTGTTATAGCTCGCGATTATTTCTTCGGTGAACGTTGGAGAAAGCAACTATATAATAAAATAGAAGCTGTAGAAACAGACAATACGGTGGTGGATACCTTTATTTGGCTATTTGCTTTAATTGGTCTTATCACTTTCGTTGTTGGTTATATTGGTCTCGCCTATGTAGCATCTTCGGTAATTGGACTACCCTAGCGGGGAAAGACACATTTGAATTCAAATTTATAGATCTCCAGCCTGCCAGATGGCTCTTCCAATAACATAAATCCGGTCGTTTAAGTCCGAAGCCGCCAGCGTTTCGTCGGGGTATTTTCCTCTGTTGTCGGAACGGATGATGATGCCGCCGTCGTAGCGCTTATACAGGCGCTTTACCCGCAATTCGTCCCCATATCTCAAAGCATACACCCTGCCGTCGACGATTTCCGTCGAACCGGTATCGATGAGCAGGAGCGCGCCACAGCAGATGGCGGGTTCCATGCTGTCTCCGATCGCATTGACCACGACCAGGTTCGAACGCTTCACCCCCTTGCGCTTGAGCCATTCGGTTTTGAACGCCAGCGGCGCATCGGGTAGTTCTTCGGTGATTAGATTGCCGTTGCCGTCGGATAGCTTCAGGCGCACGCGCGGGACGATGGCGTATTGGTCGTCAGGCAGGTCTTCCGGGTTTTCCCAAGCTATAATTTCTATTAATTGAATGTCCGAGGTGGTAGCGCGTTTGCTTTTTACAGTTTTACACCGATTGGCTTGTAGCTGATTCTCTGAAGGTGCACTGGCATCGCCATGCTGAAGTGAAGAAATACTACTGTCGAGGCCTCTAAGTTGTCCTTCTGTTATTCCTAGTCCAGCGGCTAGTTTTTTAACCGTGGTTCCACGTGGCTCTCCATGTTTACCGCTCAAAAATCGTTGGATAGTTGGCTGCGGTACGCCGGATGCCTCTGAAAGATGGTAAGCATTCCATCCGCGCTTTTCTAATTCCAGCAGCAAATTTGTTCTTAAGTCACTCATGACTGAATCATACGTTAACGTATTATTTGTGGAAAACACGTTTGCGTATTGACAAGGATACGAAGACGTATTATTTTTGTCGGCATGGATTTACAGAAACTCCTAATAGAATTGAATGCACAAATGACCGATGCAGAGATTGGTATCGTCATTGGTGCGCCGCAGTCGACCGTTACGCGTTTAAGAACCGGAAAACATAAACGAACCTTCTACGAACGGGGCCAAGCTATTGTTGAATTGGCTAAACAGCGCGGCATTATTGACAACGGAGACTCGGCGTGAGTTTTCACAATGTTTTTCTCACAATTCAACACGAAGTAAAGCAGTTGGCAGCTCGTTGGGTTCATACCCCGAAGGTCGCCGGTTCGAATCCGGCCTCCGCAACCAGTTTGCGCCCCGGCATGCGGCGCTCAGTAGCAGGCCGACATTTACCATTCCTTCCTTCCCGCCTTCGGGCGGGTCTTTTTGGGCACGGCTATCAGTCGTCTGGAAGTCCGTCATCTATTCCATATCCTGGGTATTCCTATGGCACATGAACAAAACGAACAAAGCCAGGCCGGTTTGATCTGTCATGGCCGGGCAGTATTTTTTTATCCGCCCGGCACAAAAAAAGGGTGGACGTTAAAGCGCCTAATTGCGGTTTCTTTGGCCGGTTTTCTTTTTTGGGCGCTGGCGATCGTAGCAATTGCCTCCGCATGGAAAATGGCGAATACGTTTTTTTTAATTATCGAGATGTAGCAATGGCAAGACCTCATTTACCGGAATCCGAAAAACACCGTAATCGAATGTCGGTTTATTTGACGGACGACGACGATTTGCTGATCAGGCAGCTGGCCGCACGCAAGGGCATTGCCCCCGCAGTGCTGGCCCGGGCGTTGTTGGTTTCCAAATTGGATCAGTTGACCAAAACGCTGGTAAGCCATCCTAGCGCACGCGTAAGCGGATAGGCAGGGTTTAAAAATGAATTTACTCGATCTCCTCGATGGGCTGGATGAGATCGAGTCCGCCAAGTTGGGCATGTTTGCAAGCGTTAATAACGTTTCGCACGAAGAGGCCGCGGCCATGCTGATCAGACAGCGGCTGGACGAATGGGCGGATTCGATAATCGATATCGACGATGAGGTACCCGGCGATGCAAAACATTGAAACACGTTACGAAGAAAATTCGGGCTGCCGACTCCAGGAGCTGAGAGCCCGCGCCCGCGATCTGGAATTGAAGCTGGACGAAAACAGCCGGCGTTTTATTGAGGACACGAACGAGTGGCGCCGAGTCTGCAAAGACATCGCACGACTGGAGGAACAATTGCGCTGGAAGCGCTTTATCCGCTACTGCAACACGGCATGCTGGCGGTATCGGGTTTACGACAGTATTCGTCCGGCGCGGTAGCGGCCGGTTGGTTTAACGGGTTTGCCGCCATCCCGTTTCAAGTGGCGACACAATAAGAGGAAAGAAGCATGTCAGTACGAGCGAAGTTTAAGGTTGAGTCTGTAACCAACAGCGAGAACGGCGGCAGCGTGAAGCTCGCCCCGGTCACAACCGACAGCGCTGAAAACGAAGCGTTTTTCAAATGGACGCCGTGGGGTTCCATTGAGATTGGAACAGTGAACGAAGAAGCCCTCAGGCAGTTCGCTCCCGGCGACGAGTTCTATGTTGACTTCACCAAGGCCGAAGCGGCCGGCGAATCCGCTGCGTAACAAACCGGCGCCGTTGGAATAGGCCGGCGGCGGCAACGGAGGATAAATATGACGAACGGAACGGAACTGATAGCGGCCGAGCGGCGGCGCCAACTGGATCAAGAGGGCTGGGACGATGAGCACGACGACGAGCATACGGACGGCTCATTGGCTTTGGCGGCAGTCTGTTATGCGGCGCCAATAAAGTTGTATGGGCTGGTTGAATATGCAGGCGGTCCGGTATTTTGCGATCCGTGGCCGGAATCTTGGGATATCTGCTGGGACAAAAGATTCCGTTATGGGGAGCGGCGCACGAACCCCGGCAATACGGTGCCTGACCCAGTCACATATACGGAGGATGAACGCCTGGATTTGCTGGTAAAGGCGGGCGCTCTCATCGCTGCGGAAATCGACCGTCTGTTGCGGGCAAAGGGGAAGAAGGATGTCTCTGTCGAAAATCGTTAGGTAAAGGATGCAGGGTGAGAAGCCTTGGATCAATCCCGGCCCCGCACAGGAAACGGCTTGGGCCGAGCAGCGGCTGCAGGCTTTGGCGTCGACGCGCAAAAGCGTGGAGATGGTGATGGCGTTGCCGACGCAGGAGGAGCGCGGCCGGTTTATGGCGGATTACCGGGAAAAATGGGGCGATGTGTGCGCGGAGGCGCTTGAAGCGATGGTGAGAAATGCCTGGGAGAAGCGGCGTGCTTGAATTGTTCGATTACCAGCGGGAAGGCGTCGGCGGGCTGCGGGCGGCCTATGCGGCGGGCAGGAATGCGCCGTTGTTCGTGTTGCCGACCGGCGGCGGCAAGACGGTGTGTTTCACCTATATGGCGGCCAGGGCCCAGGAAAAAGGGTTGAAGGTTTTGTTGCTGGCGCACCGGCGGGAGTTGCTGGGGCAGATTTCGGCGGCGCTGCGGCAATGGGACGTCGAGCACGGCTTGATTTCGCCGAAGGACAAGGTGACGGGCTATCCGGTGCAGGTCGCCATGGCGCAAACGCTGGCCCGGCGGATCAAGCTGGATAAAAACGGCCGGTACCGCTTCGATTTGGTGATTGTCGACGAGGCGCACCACGCGACCAAGGACAGCACCTGGGGCGCCATTCTGGAACACAACGCCGGCGCCAAACTGCTGGGCGTTACGGCGACGCCGTGCCGGCTGGACGGCAAGGGCCTGGGCGTGGCCGCCGACGGGTTTTTCGACGAGATCATCGTCGGGCCGTCGGTGACCGATTTGATCGATCGGGGGCGGCTGGCCAAGCCGGTGGTCTACGCGCCGAACAAGGCCGTCGATCTGTCCGGGGTTAAGAAGCGCGGCGGGGATTATGTGATATCGCAGCTGGCCGGCGCGGTCGACAAGGCGGCCATTACCGGCGACGCGGTGGAACATTACCGCAGGCATTGCGACCGGCAGCCGGCGATCGCGTTTACCGTAACGGTGGAACATGCCGGGCACGTGGTGGAGCAGTTTCAGACGGCGGGCTACCGGGCGGCGGTATTGACCGGGAAAACGCCGGACAAGGAACGGGCGCGGATGATCCGGGATTTGGGCCGGGGCGAGCTGCACGTGCTGGCGTCGTGCAACGTGGTGTCGGAAGGGACCGACATTCCGGCGGTGAAGGCGGCGATATTGTTGCGGCCGACCGCCAGTTACGCGCTGGCGATGCAGCAAATGGGCAGGGCGCTGCGGGTATGCGACGGCAAGGACAGCGCGGTTATCTTGGACCACGCCGGCAACACGCTGCGCCACGGCTTGCCGACCGAACCGGTGGAGTGGTCATTAAACGGCATCGGCAAGCGCCGAAAATCGGCGCCGGTAAAGCGTTGTTACCAATGCCACGCGGTGGTGCCGGCCGGCGTCCGCGAATGTCCGGAATGCCGTTACGGCTTTCCGGTTAAAGAGCGCGGCGAACAATCGGCCGTGCCGGCCAATAAAAGCGGGGAGCTGGTTGAAATGACGCCGGAAAAGCTGAAGGAACTGCGGCGCATCCGCTGGCGGGAGGAAAAACGGGCGAAATCGGTGTCGGAGCTGGCCGAGCTGGGCAAGGAGAGGGGATATAAATATCCCAGGGCCTGGGCCAAACACCGCTATGCGGAGCTGCACGGATGAACGGTCTGTTGGAACGGAGGCTGCGAATCCGCTGGGACGAAAAACGGCAGTTGTATTGGGTCAACGGTCCGGGCTTCGATTTTACGCTGTATCCGACGATCGATTTTACCGGCGGGGAGCCGGCGGAGACGGTTTATTTTTTGGAATGCTGTTCGGTTTCGGTGGATGGAGAGGATGTCGCATTCCCGTTTAAATTCGAAGTGCGGGAACGGCTTCCCAGCGTCGACGTCGTCGAAACGAAGTTGATCCGTTCGTTGCGCGATAGGCTGCCGGAATTGTTGGGTTGAGATGTCGGCGTTGAATCGGGAACCGGCGCTGAAAGCCGATCTTAAGCAGGCGGAGCGTTATTTGTCGCTGCTGGACGAAACGGCGGACTATTTCGTTTTCCAGACTTTCGACGATCTGAAAAGCCGCAAAGACCGGCAGCTGGCGTCGATCAAAACCGGCGACCTGGACCGCTGGGGGCGCTTTTTAACCGACATGAACAATCGCGGCGCCGGCGTTTTCGTTACGGTGAACGAGTCGGACGGCAAGGGCCGCAAGCTGGAAAACATCGGCCGCATACGGGCGGTGTGGCATGAAGAGGATACGCCGTGCGGCAAGGAGTTCCCGCTGGAACCGCATTTGCTGATCGAATCCAGCCCCGGCAAGTTCCACCGTTATTGGCTGGTCGACGGGTTGGGCAAGGAGGATTTCGCCGGGGTGATGGAAAGGATGATCCGCGATTACGGTTCCGATCCCAACGTTAAGGATACGGCCAGGGTGTTGCGGATGCCGGGGTTCTACCACCTGAAAGACCCGTCCAAGCCTTTTATGGTGCGGATTGTGGCGGAATCGGGCGGTTTGCCGTATTCGGCGGACGACATTACGAAGGCGTTTCCGCCATTGTTGAATGCGCCGGCCCCGGCTTCGAACCCGCAAGCGGACGGATTGCCCGCCGGGGCGGCCAAGAGTCTGGTGGCGGAGCTGGCCAGCCGGGCGGCCAGGCGCACCCACGAGGATCCGGCCAAAGGCCGGCATAGCCAGATTTTATGGCTCGGACGGGAATGCGCCTATCGAGGCGTGTCGATCGAGCATGCGGAATATGCGGTGACGGTCTTCTCGCGCTTGATGCGCAAGACCGACACCACAGGGAAGGAAGTGAAGATTCATTTCGAGAGCGAGGTGAAGTCGTTCAGGGATGCGTATATCAAGGGGGCTCAAAATCCCAAACCGAGGGAAGGGCATTACAGCATGATCGGGTCGCCGGAAGGGACGCTGGTCATGTGCGTGGATGCCGAATCGGGCAACAGTATTCACGCCGCGACGGCCTGGGCGGTCGCGGTGATCGAATCCGCCGGCAACTGGGTTGCGGCGGCTAAGGTGTTAAGAAAGGAATTTCCGGCTATTCGGATAGTCATGGCTGATCGTTACCAGGCCAGGGAAGAGGCAATCCACGGGAGTCGCTGCGAAGCAGCAGCAGAGACCGTCGGAGGGGTGGTCGTCGAACCATTGTTTAGTCAGCATGAGCTATCAAACTCGAACCCGCGAACATTCGCAGACTTACACCGATTGCGCGGAGTGGACGCGGTGCGCAACGCGATCCATGACGCGCTGGGGAACGTGGTACAGATTGGCGCCGCACGTTCCCGGAAAGAGTTGGAATCGTTGATCGACGCCACCGACGATTTCGACGTGTTGACCGGGGCATTGGTTGCCCAGGTGGTGTCCGCGGGTATGCCTGGCGCTGCCCGTGAAATGCTGCTGGCCAAGATCGCGAAAAAGGCTGGCGTTGCCAAGTCTTGTTTGACGGAAGGCTATCACGAAGGCGGGAGAAGCCCGCCCAAGGGGGACGAATATGGCGAGTTAATCGACGAGATAAACGAAAAACACGCCGTGCTGCCGATCGGCGGCCGAGTGTTGATTATGAACCGCGAGTGGGATCCGGTGCAGGAAAAGCAGTTGATGACGTTTTCGACCAGGACCGACTTCGAGACGCGTTATTGCAACCGGAAGGTGTTCGACAGCGGGGAGCAAGTCGGCCTGGGGACGTATTGGATCAACCATCCGAAGCGGGCCGAGTACGACGGCATGGTGTTTTCGCCGGGGCTGGAAATGCCCGGCTATCTGAACTTGTGGTCGGGCTGGGGCGTTAAGCCGTCGGCAAGCGGCGGCACGTGCTGGAAGTTTCTGGAGTTTGTGTCGGACGTGATTTGTTCGGGCGACGACTCGCTGTTCGATTACGTCGTCAATTGGTGCGCGCATTTGGTGCAAAGGCCGAGGGAGCTGCCGGAAACGGCGCTGGTGTTCCGCGGGCGGGAAGGCATCGGCAAGAATACGTTTGTCGATCCGCTGCGGGATATCGTGGGACGCGAGCATTTCCTGCTGCTGTCGTCGTTGAACCAGGTGACCGGGCGGTTTTCCGGGCATCTGGCCAATTCGCTGCTGGTGTTTTGCAACGAGTCGGTGTGGGGCGGCGATAAGTCGGCGCAGGGCGTGTTGAAGTCGATGATCACCGATGCCGACCAACCGATCGAGCACAAGGGCCGCGACCTGATCATGGTGAAGAATTATCGGCGGATGATCTTCGCCACCAACGAGAATTGGGCCGTGCCGCGCGGGGCCGACGATCGGCGCTACGTTATTACCGACGTGTCGGACGAACGGAAGGGCGACTACGCCTATTTCAAAACGGTGCGCGAGGAAATGCGCAACGGCGGGACGGAGGCGTTGATGCAATATTTGTTGGAGCAAGATATCGGCAGCTGGCATCCGCGCCAGATCCCGGCGTATCTGTTAGAGCGCGGGTGGGAGCTGAAGATCCGCTCGGGCGGGTCGATCGTGCAATGGTGGTTCGACATGCTGCAACAGGGATGGCTGCAACGGATCGATGCGCATTATGCGGAGGACGATACGCTGGTGTGGCCGGACAGATGCCCGACGGAAGTCCTGCAGAAGTCGTACGTGCGCTGGTGCATGGATTACAAGATATCCCATATCGAACATTCAACGGTATTGGGGCGGGCAGTGCACGATTGGGGGATAAAGACGTCCAGGCCTGGCGAGAAAAAGAATCCGAACCGGAAGCTGTTTTACTTGCTGCCGACGCTGGACCGATCGCGCGAGATCTTCTCCGAGCGCTTCTCCATCCCCCAAAAGGTGTGGAACGAGCACGAAGACGGCACGGTTTACGATTGACGGTCAGGGTGGTCACAGGTGTTCGCCGGTCCGGTCATAGATACCGAAATCCTGGAGCCCGCGCCAGCCGTGGCCCGGTCATAGAGGACATAGAGGTCATAGGTGGTTTTTTAATAAAGTCTGCGAATGGCTGTGTATGGCGTGCGATGGTGAGAGAGCCAGAAATTAAAAAAACTTAATTTATATCTATGACCACTATGTCCTCTATGACCGGCCCAGTAAATTCAAGGCCTGCGCCGGTCATAGGTCGGACATAGAGGTCAGGGATACGAATCCTAGCGGGTCCTTCTGCCAGTCGGTCCCGTGCGGGTAAAGTGATCCGCGGTTTTTCGCTAGTGGCTGGAGTTTGATGGTGGAAACAATGTTGGAAGATTAGGTGTTGATGCGATGAATTTAGCCGAATCAAAACGGAGGCGATTGGTTACCCAGGCGGAATACGCCCGTCATAGGGGAGTTGGCAGCGGTGCGGTTTCGAAAGCCGTCAAGTCGGGTCGCATCACGCTTATCGACGGCTTGATCGACCCTGAAGTGGCGGATATCCAATGGAAGAAAAACACCGACCAAGCGCAAGCGGCCCGCGCCCACGGCAATAAGCGCGATGGCGGCGACCAGGGCGGCAGCGCAGCGGCCGACTACATGGAGTGGAAAGGGAAGCGCGAAAAGGCCGAAGCCCTGCGGGCCATGCAGAACCAGGAGCGCGAGGCCGGCAATCTGTACTATAAGGACGAAATCGACCGCGGAGCCAGAACCGTCGGCCGGCAGCTGCGCGACCAACTGTTGGCCGTGCCGTCCCGGGTTGCTGCCGAACTCGCGACCCTCACCGACGCCGGACAAATCGAGCGCCACCTGCGCACCGAACTGCGGGCGGTGTTGACGTCGGTTGAAAAGCACGTGCTGGCAGGAGGCGGCTCCGATGAAACTTGACGTGGCCGACGGCTACAACGGCTACATGGCGGCTTTCTGCGAAGGCCTGCGTCCCGATCCCGACCTATGGATTGACGAGTGGGCGGACGAATACATGGTCATTCCCAAGAAAGCCGGCGCCGCCGAACCCGGACCTTACCGCACCGCCCGCACGCCTTACGCGCGCGAAGTCATGCGCTGCCTGTCGCCGCTGCATCCCTGCCGCCGGGTTATCGTGATGGGCGCTTCGCAAATGTTGAAAACCCAGGTCGCGCTAAACTTCATCTGCGCCTCGATCCACCAAGCCCCGGCCAACATCCTGGCCTTGTTTCCGACCGAAAAACTGGTCAAGCGGGTCTCGCACCGGGTCGACGAATCCATTAAAGCCATCCCCGAAGTCAACCGAAGGGTGGCGCCGCCGCGCAGCCGCGACAGCCGCAACACCATCGACACCAAGGAATTCGACGGCGGCACGCTGCACATGGCCACCTCCCGGTCGGCGTCGAACCTGTCGGAGATATCCTGCCGCTACGTCTACGGCGATGAAGTCGACCGCTGGGAGATCGACGTCGGCGGCGAGGGCGATCCGGTAGAACTGGCCGAAGCCAGGACCTCGACCTTCGGCTACAACGCCAAGATCTACTTTTCCAGCTCGCCGACGATCGAAGGCCTCAGCATCATCGAAAAACTATACCTGCAATCGGACCGGCGCCGCTACCACGTCCCGTGCCCCCATTGCGGACACAGGCAGACGCTGGATTGGGAGCGGATCAAATGGGACGAAGCCGCCACCGCGGCGTGGTACGTCTGCGAATCGTGCGGCGCGATGATCGAAGAGCACCACAAAACGGCGATGCTGGCCGAAGGCGAATGGCGGTCCGACGCTGCGGGCAAGCTGGACGGCTCCACCGTCGGCTTCCAAATATCGCAGCTGTATTCCCCGCTCGGCTGGACCTCCTGGATCGACTTGGTCAAAAAATACCTGAAAGCCAAAGCCGCCTTGGAAAAAGGCGACAAGGGCCCCATGCAAGTTTTTTACAACACCCGGCTCGCCCGCTGTTTCGATTCGGCCGACGAAAGGATCGACGCCGCCGAACTGAAAAAACGGGCCGAAGACTACCCGCTGCGCACGGTGCCGAGGAACGCGCTGGTCTTGACCGCGGCCGTCGACGTCCAGGGCAACCGCCTGGAAGTCATCGTCATGGGCTGGGGCGAAGGCCTGGAACGCTGGGTCGTCGACTATGCCGTGCTCAACGGCAGCCCGGCCGAGGAAGAGGTGTGGAACGAACTGGATAAAATCCTGCAAACGCCGCTGCTCAACAATTTCGGCAGGCCGATGGCCATCGGCGCCTGCGGCATCGACTCCGGCGGCCATGCGACCCAGGACGTCTACCGATTCACCCGCTCGCGGCGGCGCCGGAAAATACTGGCCCTCAAAGGGGCGAGCCGCCCCGGCAAACCCGTCATCTCCAGCAAGCCGAGCCTCGTCGACGTCAATTGGCGGGGCCGGTCCGAAAAGCGCGGCGCGGAATTGTGGATGATCGGCACCGACACCGCCAAGGACTGGCTGATGGATCGATGGCATTTCGCCGAAGGGCCAGGCGCCATCCACTTCAGCAAGGATTTGCCGGACTTCTTTTACGACCAGTTGGTGGCGGAGAGCAAACAAATCCGCTACCGCAAGGGACATGCGATCAGCGAATGGGTTAAAAAGCCCGGAGAACCCAACGAGTGCCTCGACCTGTGCGTATACAACCTGGCCATGGCCCAATACCTGGGGCTCCATAAAAAGCGGCCGAACGAATGGCAGAAACTGCGCGACGAATTCGAGCCGGTCAACGGCGATATCTTCGCGTTTCCGATCGGAGACCCGGCAAACGCCGGCAACGCGCAGCCGCCGGCGACGGTACCGGCCCGTCCACAACAACCGCCCAAGCTGTTCGTTCCGGAATGAGCGAATACCTCGAGCGACTCTACAAGGAACTTGTGAACACCGGAACCGAATTCGGGTTGAGCGACACGATCGCCGGCGATTTCGCCCAAGCGATGATCGAGAAAATCAAGCGCGACCATGCCGGCCCGGTGTATATCCCGAAACCCGGCAAAAAACAGCGCAACGCGCGGATCCGGGAAATGTTCAACGGCGTCAACCACGCCACCGTCTGCGCGGAATTCGGCATCAGCAAGGCTACGCTGTACAGGATTATCGGTTGCCGGGGGAAGTGAAGGGGGCGTAGGGCGAAGAGTTCAGAACTGTGGTAGTGGCTAACGGTGTGCCAACTAGTCGAAACAAATACAGGTTATCCGATTAGCCAAGTACTCGAATCCATTTTGTGACAACTACAAGCAATGAAATTGAAAACAATATTCCATATATCGTTGTTCTAGTTGTGTCTTGAAAACCTCTGGCTCGTGTATTCATTACTTCGGCCTTTTCAATAAATTTAATTGGTAATACAAGTTTTGACTGTGCATTTTTTTCTGGTAGTTCTTTGACTTCGAGATATTTATTAAGATCATCGTCAGAGATTTTTCCAGATAGCAGCTCGGTTATAAATGTTATTGAAGCGGCCACATACGATCCGCCAAGATCTTTCATTGCGAGTTGAACAGAAATGTATCGAAATATTAGACATGTAATCAAAATGATAAATACCGAAATACCTATTGCTGAGTATATTTTATAATCGGACAATAACTCAATCTTATTAACAAGCCCCGAAATAAAAACGAATAAAAGCAATCCTGCCCAAGCAGATATCTCTTTATGGTTATGATAGGATGTATAATGCGTTCTTGTGCTTTCGTAGTACTTTATTAAATCTTCTCTCACTTATACCTCTTCCTTTTGATTGGTTAACGCCAGCCATATCCGGACCCCGAAAGCGGGGCGTAGCGCAGCTTTTGGGGTCCAGTTACGGCCTTGTTATGTATTTACTGCCTTTAGGATCAATTCTCCATCTACTTCTGTTCGGGTTGGTATCTTATGCCGATCAATATCGCCAGCAATTGTTGAAGCCAAATCCTGAGCAAATGTTGCATCGCCTATGTGCCATGAATGGGGAAAGCTTCCATAATAATCGATGCCTTGCGTAAGCGCATCCTCATTTAGGCTATCAAAATATGGCCCACAGTTGACATTTATGGCTTTTTGGTGCGCATCATCAGGCAATCCAACTCTGCCTACTCTGGGAGAGAGGCCAATACGCTTGGTATTTGAGAGCTTCAAAGCAGAATCATAGGGATTCTGGTAGTTTGTCAAACGCACACAATGGCGGTATAGGGACTTTGACTTACTATCATTAATGCTCATTGAGCGGCTAGATATATCACCACCAATAAATGCAATTTGGCTCACTGACCAAGGGCGATTTTTAATCGAAGTTTTCTCATCGGCGTCTGTGAACGCATGACGAATAACATATGCACCTGTAGAGTGTGCAAGCAGATGAACATTTATCTCACAGCCAGCTACCTGTTGAGATGAAAAAAGGCTTATGCAATCATCTCGCAATCTTCGTGCAGTATCTTTTGCATCATCTCTATCTTCTAGGTAATTTAGCCCCGATTGTGCGCTTGGCCAATCGTAGCTAATCACGGCCCCCTGATAGCCCGCACCTCTCAAGTCTGCTTCAAGCTTTCTATGTCGTTTTAAAACTATTTCTTGACTATTGTTGTACCCGTGAATAAACACCAGAATATCACCAATGGGTTTTCCAGTAATTTCATTAACACCTGTTTCTGCTTGCGCCAACACCTCGGAAACCCAATCACGGCGAGATATCGCCTGGGATGGCTTTGGGTATCTATTCCTAGGGACTTTTAGAAAGAGAGTAGGCCCTGGCTCATTTCCAAAAACCTTTTCTCTGTCTTCGGTTTTCTTATTTCTGACGCATACAACATAATCAGACATATTCCTCTCCTATTTGTGGTGCATAACGAAACGCTGAGGGGAGCAAGTCTCTCTCAAGCCAATTGTTATGTGTGTTAGTAGCACAGTACATATTTCTTATAATTCAATCCAATTTGGAGCTAGGTCTTCCCTCACACTCTGACTCATTAACTTCAATATCCATTGATAGATAATTTTCTTTAGTTTTATCATCAGGAATTTCGTACTGGGGTGTTTCATTAACAAGAATACTAGATATAACCGGGGAACTTTCTTCTAGCTCTCCTAATTTCGTTTCTGTCTTTTCTTTGATTGATGGAAGCCGACTCTTTAACTCTAGTTTAAATAGACTTTTTAACCTTTCGTGAAGATCTGTTTCAAGATAAGATTGTTTAAGAGTTTCTCCGACAGTATTTTGAAGTAACCACAAACCTATAGCGACAAGTGAAATGGTTAAATCTAAGGAACCAATTCGCGCCTCTTCTATTTCTAGGCAAAGATCGCCATATTTATCAAGCTCTCTAAACAGAAACTCTTTGACTTCTTCAATATCAACATCGTTATATTGAAATGTGTCATGATTTTCGATTAGGTCTATAGCTTCTTCTAGTAATTCTCTATTTATTGCAGTTGCTACTTCCAATATAACATATAGACATTTCGATACAACAGCAGCATTAATTTTTCCATCTGCACTATTGTTAAATTTAACTCGAAAAATTACTTCTGCTGGTAGTTCTGAATCATAATGAATTGTTCTTATATCATCCCATGTCACTCTCTATCCTCCATTTTACAGATAACTATTATTGTCAGGCAAATTCGCCCTGATAAGTTGATATTAACCAGCAAACCTGTCGAATTTACCTAAATTATGGTACTGAGGTTATTCGCTAGCGGAAATGATGTCAACGAATAAAAGTGTCTGATTCCTAGATGCGGTCGGTGTTGAGGTGGCCGTTGTCGGATCGGAACGATAATGACTTGCCGAATTGCGTGGGGAACGACTCGGCAAGGTGCTTGGAAGGAATTTAGTTGGTGTTATCCGTTCCAGTGGAGCTGGATGCGTGATTGCAAGATCTGGCCTCCGCGCCGCCAGGCTGGATAATGGGTGACCCCTGCGCCTCTTTCGCCTATGACCCTAAAGCCCTTTACGACCCCGAATTAAATCTTTGAAACAAAAAATATCCAATATAAAATACGCCTCCGACCGATGCTATTACCATTACAAAAATAAAGGATGGATAGATCAAAGCGCCAAGAAATGCACCTATTATTGCACCAACGATTCCAAGGATGGATGCTACTAAAAGCCATACTGTAGTATATGAGTCACCGAAAAAAGCTATTGAAAGTGGCGAGCTTAACTCATCGCCAATTATTGATCCTATCGTAAAGCCGATTAGTGCGCCTACTTGAATACACGTTTCATTTGAATGTGTTAGCAAATCTATTAAACTGGCTGTAAAAGGCTTTTTATCAATTATACTTTCAGAAATTTGATTAATTTCCAGGTGATTATTTTTGTTACGTAATTCTTTTAATATATTGCTAAGCTTTTCCCAAATGGCAATACAAGCAGCAATTACACCGAGTAAAGACCCGATCGCGATATAACCTTCATTTTCGATCATTTTCTACCTTTTATTTTCGATAAGGCAATGTCAAAGAATCCTGCGACTTGAACATTGCAAGCGCGTAGAACGCGGTAAACAACGTGTACCGCATCGATCGCGAACGATGCGGCTATTCATTGAGAACTACGGTGCCAGAGACGATGGTATCGCTATCCAATCCTATTCCCACAAAAGAACCGGATAGAGCAACTGGGTTATTGGGCCATTTCAAAATAATCAGTCCGTGCTGAAACTTCGCTCGGTCCATATTTCTATAACTCAAATGAAGGATGAAAGGTGTCTGACCCCTTTGGTTTTCGTGACCCCTTTGGTTTTCGGGCACATTTACCAACCTATTCCAATATCAGGTTGTTTCGCCCTGATAAGTTGATATTAGCCGGCAAACCTGTCGAATTTACCTGATAATTGTTGGAACTGAGGTTATCCTCTAGCGGAAATGATGTCAACGAATAAAAGCGCCTGATTCCTGGATGTGGTCGGAGCTGAAAGGAGGGAGTTGTCGGATCGGCGGTTAATGCTTTGCTGAATTGCGCGGGGAACGATTCGGCAAGGTGCTTGGAAGGGATTTAATTGGTATTATCCATTCCAGTGGGGGTGGATGCTTGATTGCAAGACCTGACCGTATGCCGTAACCGGCTGTTTTTCTAGCAGGTTTAAGTCCTGTGAAAGGAGTTGTCCGTACACCTTTTTAGCACCGGGAAGCAGTGTCTGGGTAACCAGGGGTTGTCAGTTTCCCAACGGCAAAGTTGCAGGCCGTAGCGAAAGCGAACCGATAGGTAGCCTCGTCACTTAGCTGAAGATGCCTGAAATGGTTTGATGAGGGAGGACAGGCCAACATGGCTATGCATCGGCTATTGAGACACCGCCAGACGAAAAGGGCGGCAACGGATAGGCCGGCGCTACGGTGATGGCAACCTGTTCTCTACTCTACCACGCGCTGACTTGACCGCCCGCGCCTTGCTGTTGCTCGGCAAATGTTAAATGGCTAAAATAGGACCATGTATCAACTGATGGTATGCGTAAGTTCAGATGTTATTTACTTTTGAGAGGACCTTATCTATGAATAAAATTATATTTACTATTGCCATAGCCGTTGCACTTAGTACAGGTATTAGTGCCGATGCAAGCGAAGGCCAAAAGGGTACGGTAGACTACTCTATTATTCGTTCGGTTGGCGCAGTATGTGGATCTGGATTATCTGCGGATGTTAAGGGAGATTTAGATGCAAGAATAATAAGAATTTTTGGAGGAATATCTGCGTCGGGAAACACACGTTTTGATTTAGGACAAGTTAAAGACCTAATTGACCAGATTCCTGAAACTGATGGCAAACGCGCCGTTTACGCGACATATGTTAATTGCGTTACGCAAGTAGTGAGCTCAATCGTTGGTACAGCTATAGAGTCGGATACAACGCCAGTGATTACTGATTTACTTATACCCGATCCGTTGATCGTAATTAAAAATGGACAAAAATTTTCTATGAAGATTGGTGATACCCGAGCAATTACTCGTGATTCGCTTACTTTCACTATCACTGATATTAAAAAACCTGGGGCATTATTGTATAGAGTTTCTGATATAGGACAGGACAGTGCTAAGTCTTATATTGGAGGTGTGAAACGGGCCCAAGTAATTACGTTAGCTAAAGGATGTTTTATCAATCCATATCAGATTAATACGGATGAAGATAACGAATATGTTTCATTCACTACAGACTGTAAATGACTTTCAAAAACCAAGCGCGTAGGATGCAGTAAACAACATGCACCGCATCGGTCGTGAATGATGCGCATCATTCCATTTAGCACATCTTACGAGCTCGAAACAAATCCTGATGACGCCTCCTCTCTGCTCGGAGCAAAAGATGGAATACGACTTTTATATTCTTCAATCCATTCGCTTGGATTTCCTTTTCGCTCCTGATCAAACTTCGGGCAGTTACGAACGAATTTAAAGACCGAATCTCCAGATGGAGCGTACAAGCCCTTCTCATATGATTCGCGGTGAGCCTTCCACAAAAAATACGAATGATAGTGCGCGTTTCTACAAAACAGTTGTCGAGCGACATTTATATCGCAGATGTTTGCCGATAGGCAATTCTTCAAATCAATATAAAAGTCATTAATCTTGACTATGTCCTCTTCTCTCTGCTGAAGAGTCCCAACATTTCGCGCCGCTCTTGCCTGGAGGAATAATTTATAAGCACTTCGTTGTAGTTCACGGTTATCATCGGAAAGCTTAACTGTTTGGGCGATTCGTGCCCGGTATAGGTCTCGATCTTTTAGAACAAATTCGTATAGCGCAAAAACAATACCAAGCGTGACAACTATAGTTTGAATTATTGCAGCCAGTGACGCTATTTCATCTTTGTTATTCTTCAAGACCTTCCAAAATTGCCTCATGCTCGGCCCTCCCTTCATTTTTGCCAATCTATTCCAATATCAGGTCGTTTCACCCTGATAAGTTAGTATTAGTCGGCAAACCTGTCGAATTTACCTGATAACCTTGGAACTGAGGTTATCCGCTAGCGAAATTGATGTCAACGAATAAAAGCGTCTGATTCCTGGATGCGGTCGGAGCTGGAAGGAGGGCGTTGTCGGATCGGCGGTTAATGCCTTGCTGAATTGCGCAGGGAACGATTCGGCAAGGTGCTTGGAAGGGATTTAATTGGTATTATCCGTTTCAGTGGAGTTGGATACTTGATTGCAAGACCTGACTCTCGTGCCCCGGCTAAGGAACAAAAATGAAAGAATTTTACATTGAAGAATATAAAAGTTTAATCGAAGATCGAAATTATCGTATTCGTGAAACTCGAAAGCTTGAATTTTATGTAATAGGCGGATTGGCTGGTATGTTTACTTGGTTATTAACTAACAATCCAGAAAATAGAGGATTGTTTTTTTTACCAATTTTACTGCCAATATTTGGCTTGTATAGAAGTTTCACTCTGCGAAGATCTATATTGCTAATAATAGACTATATTATGAAGCTTGAATTACTAATATATAAAGATATTGAAGAAATTGAAGGCTATGAGAACTTTAGGAATAATAGCAATAAATCCGGGGTTACCAAGTCATCAATTATATTTTGGTTTACTATTATTGTAGTATCATTTTTTATATCAATATTGGGTTTTTTGGGTTCTTTATGAATTTAACTTAAAATAAATAAAATTGCTAATCCCTATTTGATTTATTGAGATTATCTATTTAAGTAGGGCGAATGCTTGATTGCAAGACGTGGCCCCGGCGATTGCTCTGACCCCGGTGTGTTACATGGCGACTCTATAGGAGGCACCATTATGAAATTCTATCTTCCCGACTGTCTTTACTTCCGTCTCAATATAGAATATACAATAATTACCAGCTGGGCAGAATCCTGATATAACTTTTTCAATCTGATTTTTACGCAGCTTTTCAGGGCCAATTGTGTGACTTCCAAAAAACTCGTTATACACTTTCCCATCCAGTTTTATCTTCGTGACGATCCCATCCTGGTCACCGGTATTTTTTACAATAATGCCAAGGAAGTTTTTTCCACCTAGTTTCTCCTGCCCATAATCCACCACTTCAATTAACGCGTCATTTTTCAATGACTCTTTTAGTGATTCGACTCCCCATGAAGACAAACCACCACCGACTCCTGACGCGAGCACTATTGAAAACAGCCACCATCCAAAATGGTTTGGATCAAATTTCATGAGTTTATACACCTTAACTTGCCATGTAACGATTATTGTCAGGTAAATTCGCCCCGATAAGTTGGTACTAACCGGCAAACCTTTCGAATGTACCTGAATTTTCTTGAAGTGAAGGTTATTTGCTAGCAGGAATGATGTCAACGGATAAAAGCGTCTGATTTCTGGATGTGGTCGCTGCTGAAAGGAGGGCGTTGTCGGATCGGCGGTTAATGCCCTGGTGAATCGCGCGAGGAACGATTCGGCGAGGTCCTTGGAAGGGATTTAATTTGCTAATATCCGTTCCAGTGGAGTTGGATGCTTGATTGCAAGACCTGACCCCGGCGCCACAAGGCGCGGCACAAGCTGACCAAGGGCGAAATGCTACGCCGCGCCAAGGCGCGGGTAGCTGGTCACCTGAACTATTATGCCATCACGGATAACGCAACCCGGTGCAATGACTTTGTCTATCGCGCAACGCACATTCTGTACAAACGGCTCAACCGCAAGAGCCAGCGCAAGGCTTACAACTGGGACCGGTTCAACCAGGCTTTAAATAGCATTGGTTGGCCGCGCGTACGCATCCGCATAGACCTGAATCCATTTCGAAGGGCGGAGGCTTGCTGAATGACTGATCGAGGAGCCGGATGTGGGAAAGCCGCTTGTCCGGTTCTGAGAGGGGGCGGGTATCAACCTGCGTCAGGGGTGAGATATTGTGGCACCGTCGGGAAACCAGGCGGCAAACGGAGAAAACCAACATCACCCTACCGCGCTGGGAGTGCCTGTCCTACTCGAAACCCTGCCGCTCCTTAGGCCAAAGCAGGCTGTTAAGATTCCCAATGAAAAATCTCTGAGAATCAAAGGTGTCTGACCCCTTTGGTTTTTGTATAAATTTGTCAACCTATTCCAATATCAGGTTGTTTCGCTCGGATAAGTTGAAATTAGCCGGCAAATCGGACGAATTTATATGATAATTCTTGAAGCTGAGGTTATCTGCTAGCAGGAAAGATGTCAACGAATAAAAGCGTCTGATTCCTCGATGCGGTCGCTGCTGAAAGGAGCAAAGGTGTCTGACCCCTTTGGTTTTGACCCCTTTGGTTTCGGGGAGCAAAGGTGTCTGGAGCAAAGGTGTCTGACCCCTTTGGTTTCGTTTCTTGCAATACGGGGCGGACCATATATGACCCCGGCGTCCGTTGGCTCCGCGAAGCGGAGCATTGAAGTGTCAAATTTATTAGGTTGATACAATAAATTTATTTAACTGGGCTCATAGAGCGACATTTATCTAATACCTCTCTATACAGACTAACTTCTTGATCTGCATTTAGCTTGTTGTTTGCCGCTATTCCACATGCGTTAAAAAGGGATATTCGTAAGCATTCGATTGCTTCAGTTGATGTTGTTAATTTAACAGCCGTAGTTTTTGTTTTCTTATCAACATTTCCTTCAATTGGCACGCCAGAGACTGTTCCTTTTGCACCTGCAACAAATGCCTTATCGACTTCAAGAATTGCAGGTGGGGATAGTTCACTACATATTCTACCATCGGAATAAATAACCGCGATCCGTCTTGTGGCATCGGTTATGTTGATTCCAACTATTGTGTCCGGTTTTATTTCGAGCGTTCTTAATCTATCGGCTCGATCAAACATACTACAACCACCTAACATAATGATCAAACAAATTAATACCGCTTTATTATTATTTTTCATTCTATCTCTCCTTTATTTTCCATTGACTTTGCTGATGATATAGATCAGGTAATGTAATAAGAAAATCAAATGGGTCAGACCTATTGATTAACGATATAAACAGCGGAAGTTTTGAGATACTATCTCGTACGAATCCTAAGCTACAGGAATGGTGGAAAAAAATCTTGACCCATTTAGGCCAAAAGTGATTTTTATTTTTCGTTGACAGTCGAAGCTTTTCCAAGGCATCCTTTAAGTGCCGCCCACATCGGCGGCGCGGTATTGGCGTCCCGAAATCCCTCAGGCGGAAAGTAGAACATAGGTGTCTGACCCCTTTGGTTTTGACCCCTTTGGTTTTAGGTGTCTGACCCCTTTGGTTTTAGGCACTTTGATTGAGTTTACGGCCTTGTTAGGGCTAGATTTTCCGTGATCTTGTCTATAGTTTTCCATCGCTTTGGATCATTGGGATCGGGTTCTTCTCTTTTCACCAAAACCTTTATTCTCCCCAACGTTTCAGATAAGCCAAGTAAATCGGCGGGCTTCTTAGCTAGTTGCACCAATACATCGGTATTGTTCAAATCACTGTATGCGCCCGCAATTGTTACGGTGGCTTGCTCGCTTAGTCCAGACGATTTATTGGTTAAGACAATGCGATCGCCGATTTTGAATCTCGTGCCCCCAATATGAGCTGTATTCAACAACGCTACATCGGAGTTCTGTTGGGCGTGATTCGTCAAATGTGCATAAGCCTCATATTCTCGACTCCGGCTTTCCATGACAAGCTTATCGGCTGCCTCCGCCCATTTCCTTAAAGCAACAAGAAGTGCTTTATTCTCGTCTAGCGCCTTTTGAAGTTTCTCGTCATTTTCCGAGACGAGATGTTCAAGCTTATTAAGCTTTAGTTCATATTCGCTTTTTGCTTGGAGGAATTCTGACCGCAGATTGCCTACTGCAACCACCTTTTCTATTTTTTCCCACTCTGGGCCATGATGCGCGGCTATTGTATTTTCAATGTGTTCAATCTTTGTGGCGAAATGGCCGAATGCCCAACTAACAACTCCCACTAAGAACACTGCGATTGCAGAGCCGATAAACTTTTCCAAATACTTTTCATACCACAACGGTCTATCTGAGGAGGCGCCTTTAACCGGCTCGGTTGATCCTGTCAAAGGTTTGCTCTCTTGCGGTTCGGTCATCTTGAGTTTCTCTCCCTAGCTATGTCTGAGCTGTAATTATTAAATTCAGGCAATTTCGCCCTGTTAACCTGATATTAGCCGGCAAACTTGGCGCCTGATGCTTTGAATAGGGTAAGTAAGAATTTAGATTAACGTTCTAGTGCCTAAAGTAAGCTACAGGATTAATAGAAAAAAATCTTGACCCATTTGGGTCAAAGATGACTTTTCTTTTCCATTGACAGTTCAAGCCCTTCCAAGCTATTCTTCAATTGCTGTCCACATTGACGGCGCGGGATTGGCCTCCCGGGAATCACAGAGCGTAAAACCGCTCCAAGCGGTTTTTTTATGCGTAAAATTCAGTCTCGTTTTGTCGGGGCTGGGTGGGCACCCTTCGGGGTGGCCGGTCCCTGTGAACCGGTAGGCCAACCCGCTCAGTTCCGGCTCCATGTTTGGCCTCATGGTGCCGGGTGATATCACTCGTAGTCACAGGAATGCATCATGTCTAATACTTCAAGCAGTCAAATTTCACCAAACGTTTTTCAATTCAATCATACGTTCTTAGTACGTGTGATTGTCCTCGATAGCGAACCTTGGTTTTGCCTATCAGACGTCTGCAAAATTTTGGATGTCGATCGTACGTCAAACCTGATTAAATCTCTCGATAAAAAGGGGTGGGTTAAAAACCAAATCCTTACAGAAGGCGGTAAACAGCAACTTGTTTTTATCTCGGAACCCAACCTCTACCGAGTAATCTTCCGCAGCAACAAGCCGGAAGCGAAACAATTCCAGGATTGGGTGTTTAACGAAGTCTTGCCGGCGATCCGCAAGACGGGAACGTATCAAGCCGATTCGAACCTTGCGGAGCCCCCCAGCACCATCACCCCCCAACAACGCAAACAACTGGCCGCGGCCTGCCGCAACGTTTTTACCGCCTGGTGCTGGAGCAGCGAAAACACACAGTACATTTACAACCGCATCCGCGCGCAATACAACCTGGACCGGGTCGAGGACTTGCCGGCGGACCGCTTCGAGGAAGTCATGGCCATGGTGGGGCAGATCGGGGAGATGAACTCCAGGGCGATTAGCGTGCTGTGCGACCTGCGCGACGAATACCTGCAGCAATACGTCGGCGCCGGCGCGCCATGGACGCCGGGCCTGAAACGGAAGTGGCGGCAAAAAGTCGGCACCCGCTTTCCCGACAAGCCGGATTGGCTGGAAATCCAAAGAACGCTGGGCGGGGAGCGTTAGGCCGTCAATAGGACAGGGTGCGGTCCGCGTCGTTTGCCGCATCCTGCCTTTAAAATATTCTCATTCCTTGGGTATGAAATGAGAATCCGTGCCGGTAGCCTGCTTAACCATGAGCTTTGCAACCGACATGCTGGCCGAGGCGCAGGCGGCTTATAAAGCGGCGCTTAAGGCCAAATCGCAACAGAAGGGCGACCGCGGCCTGACCAACCACGATATCAACGCGCTACGCGAGCAGGTTGAATATTGGGAAAACAAGGTTGCGGCCGAAGAAGCCCGCGCGGCCGGCAAGCCGGCCCGCAAACCTATCCAGGTGGTGGTCGGATGACCGCGCACGTCGCCGCGTCGCACGATGACGCCCGTTTGGCGGCCTGGGTGCCGTCGCCGGGCTCGGCCGACGCCGACCTGCTGGGCGAGCTGCCGACCATTGCCAGCCGCTCGCGCGATCTGGCCCGCAACCATCCCCTCGGCTCATCCGCCAAACAAACCCTCAACGACAATATCGTCGGCTCGCAGCTGCGGCTGTCGTCGCAGCCCAAATACCGCATGTTGGGCTGGGACAAAGACCGCGCGTCGGAATGGGCCAATCATACGGAGGACGAATTCGCGACCTGGGCGGAAACGGCCGAATGCGACGCCGCGCGCACGCAAACCCTGCTCGGGTTGACCCTCCAGGCGCTGACCGGGGCGATGGTAAACGGCGACGCGCTGGCGCTGCCGATGTGGTTGCCGCGCGCCGGCAGCCGCTGGTCCACGCGCCTGCAAACGGTCGAAGCCGACCGCCTGGCGACGCCGCCCTGGCTGCGGAACGACAAGAGCGTCCGCGGCGGGGTCAAGATCGACCGCTACGGCGCGCCGGCCGGCTACTGGATTGCGAAAAAACACCCCGGCGACAATGCCGGCTATCTGTCGGCCAACCGGGAGGATTGGGCCTACGTGCCGGCCTTCACCCGCTGGGGTCGGCGCCGGGTTATCCATTTGTTCGACAAGGAGCGTTCCGGTCAGTCGCGCGGGAAATCGGTGTTTACCGCCGTGATGCGCGAATTCAAGATGGCCGGCGAGTATCTGGGCTCGGAACTGCACGCCGCCGTGGCCAATGCGCTGATCGCTGCCTTTTTGGAATCGAACCTCGATCCGCAGTCGGTATCCGAAATCTTCGGCACCGACGAAAACGAGGCGACCTCATATTGGAAAACGGTCGCCGAGAAATGGAACCGCAAAAAAATGGAGTCGGGTTTATTTTTAACCCTTCCGGCCGGCACCAAGCTTTCCAGCCACGACAGCGCGCGGCCCAACGTCGCCTTCGACGGCTTTATGGAATCGGTCATGCGGCACATGGCGGCCGGGCTGAACATGCCTTACGAGCTGCTGCTCAAGGACTTCTCCAAGACCAATTATTCCTCCGCCCGCGCCGCGCTGCTGGAAGCCTGGCGCTATTTCCAATCGCGCCGCCGCTGGCTGAAAGAGCAATGGCTCGATCCGGTCTACGAATTGTGGACGGAGGAGGCGATTAACCTGGAGCGCGTCGAAGCGCCGGGCTATTACGAAAACCGGTTTGCCTATACCAGCTGCCGCTGGATCATGTCCGGCCGCGGTTTCGTCGATCCGGTGAAAGAGGCCAAAGGCTCCGAGATCAAGATGGCTATCGGGTTGTCGACGCAACAGGACGAATGCGCCGAGCAGGGCAAGGATTACCAGGAAGTCCAGGACCAGCGCGTCCGCGAACTGAAAGAAGCGGTGCAAAAAGTCGAAGATGCAGGTTTGCCGTTAGAGGCGGCTTACTACATTGCCGGTTTTATTCCGAGCCAGGTGCAGGTCGATATGGCCGGCGGCGGGGAAAGCGAATCGGTCGGCGGAGGCGGTCCCGATGCGAATAGCTGATTATCTGGCCCGCGGTGTCGTCTGGGGCATTACCGGCGAGGCGCTTGACGCCATCCGGGCGATCGCCGACCGAGAAAACGATCTGGAAGCCGTACTTAAAGAACGCGGAACGCCGCTGGAAAACGCGTTTAAAGTCGAGCAGCGCGGCAATGTCGCCATTATGTCCGTCGAAGGCCCGATCTTTCCAAAAGCCAATCTGTTTACGCAAATCAGCGGGGCGGCATCGGTCGATGTCATGGCATCCAACATGGGCCGGATGGAGGGGGATTCGTCCATCGATTACGTCGTGATGGATTTCAATTCGCCGGGAGGAGCGGTAAAGGGTATCAACGAGTTCGCCGGCATTATCAAAAACTTTGGCAAACCGGTGATTGCCTACGTCAGCGGCACGGCGGCAAGCGCGGCGTATTGGCTGGCATCAGCGGCCGATGAAATTGTGATCGATAAAACCGCCGCATTGGGCAGCATTGGGATAAGGGCGACATTTCGCAAGGCCGGCAGCGAAGACATCGAGATCCTGTCCAGCAATGCGCCGGACAAAACCCCGGACGTCGGTACGGACGAAGGCCGCGCGCTGGTGCAAACGATGATCGACGATACCGAGGCGGTTTTCATCGAAACGGTAACGGCAAACAGAAACCTGACGCGAGAGCAGGTGACCCAATTGCGCGGCGGCATCGCAATCGGTGCGAAAGCGATTAGCGCCGGACTGGCTGACCGATTCGGCAGCCTTGAAGGCATCATTCAAGAACTGACCATACGAGGGCAATCTATGGACATGGCAACACTCAAGGCCGATCACAAAGAGTTGTATCAGGCCGTATTTAAGGAGGGCGCGGCCTCGGTGAATGCCGGGCAAGCGAAAGCCGACGGCGCAAGCGCCGAACGCGAACGCATCGCCGCCATTTTAAACCACGACGAAGCTAAAGGCCGCGAAGCGCAGGCCAAGGCGCTGGCGCTGGACACCGAGTTGACGCCGGAAGCGGCGGCCAAGGTGCTGGCGGCGTCGCCGAAAGAGGCAGCGGCCGGGGACCAGTTTAGCCGACACATGGCCAAGCTCGGCAATCCGGAGGTCGGCCCGGACGATGAGGACGACGGCGCCGACACGCAAGCGTCCGCCCAAGCGGGATGGACCAAAGCGGCGGCCAAAGTCGTCTCATTGAATAGGGGTAAACGCTGATGACCGTATTAACCGAAGGCAAACATCCCGGAGAGTTTATCGTTTCCGAGGGCAACGGCTGGATCAGCCGCGAGGCGGTGACGATTGTGTCCGGCCAGAATCTGGCAGCAGGCACGGTGCTGGGAAAAATTACGGCATCCGGCAAATACGCTGCGTATAACGACGGCGCGGCCGACGGCACCGAAACCGCTGCCGGCATCCTGTTCGACAACGTCGACGCCAGCGGTGGCGACGTGGCTGGCGCCGTTATGATCGCCCGTTTGGCCGAAGTCAACGGCGACGAACTGACGGGCAATGACGCCAACGGCACGGCCGATTTGTTGGCGCTCGATATCGTTGTTCGATAAGGGGAAACCATGGCTACGTTAGATATTTTCAAACAGGATGCCTTTAAACTGGTATCCATGCTGCAGGCGATCCGCGAAGTGGATTACCTGCCGCAGCGCTTGGGCGAGATGAACGTGTTCACGCCCAATCCGGTGCGCACCGAAACGGTCGCGATCGAAAAACGCGGCGAAACCTTGGCGTTGATCAAAACTTCCGAGCGCGGTTCGCCGCTGGAACAGCGGGATACGGAAAAGCGCGATATCCGCGATTTCCGAACCGTGCGGATCGCCAAGGGCGACCGGATTACCGCCTCCGAATTGGCGAACATCCGCGCCTTCGGCACCGAGAGCGAGCTGCAGCAAGTGCAGGACGAAGTCATGCGCCGCCTTGCCGGTCCCGGCGGGCTGCAAAACGACGTCGAGTTGACGTTGGAAAACATGCGCCTCGGCGCTATCCAGGGCATCGTTAAAGATGCCGACGGCTCGACCATCCGCGACTGGTTCACCGAGTTCGGCGTCGCCCAACCCGCGGAAATCGATTTCGACCTGGATAATGCCGCACCGGCATCCGGTGCGGTGCGGAAGAATTGCGACCAGGTGGTCAGGGCAATGATGAAGGCGGCCAAAGGCGTCTGGGTGCCCGGAACGCGCGTGCATGCCTTGTGCGGCGACGGTTTCTGGGACGATTTGACCGCGCACCAGGAAGTGCGCGAAACCTTCTTGAATACGCAGGCGGCGGCCGAGCTGCGCACCGGTACCGCATACCAAATGTTCAATTACGGCGGCATCACCTGGGAAAACTATCGCGGTACCGACGACGATACGGTCGGCATCAATACCGACCAGGCCAAGTTTTTCCCGGTCAACGCGCCCGGGGCATTCCTGGAGGTGTTCAGCCCCGGGGAAAAATTCGAGAACATCGGCCAGCTTGGCGAGCGCATCTATCCGATGATCGTGCCGGACCGGGACCGCGACATGTATGCCGATATCGAAGTGTACAGCTATCCGCTGCACGTCTGTACCCGGCCGTTGATGCTGCAGCGCGCAAGGAGGACGTAGCGATGATCCGCGTATTGGCAATTTTCGCCCTGTCCTTAATGCAGGGCTGCAGCGTTTATCTGTACGAGAAGACGCCCGACAGCGTAAAGGTGTCGGTTTATTCGACGCGGGACGTGCAAGCCGGCGATTTGCGGATTTCCAAGGACGGCGCGGTCTCGGGCTCGGCGGACTCGCTGACGGCCAACGAGAAATCGCTGGAAGCCATTAATTCGTTGATTCAGAAGATACCGTAATGGAACTGGCAATCGGCCTCGATACCTTCATCGGCGTAATCGGAGGACTGATCGGCTTCGTCGCGCTGATCTACATCAACTCCGCGCGCCGGGAAATGGACCAGATGCGGGAGGAAAACAGCCGCCTGAGCAACGAGCTTTCGGAGACCAACGGGCGGCTGTCGGTTACCCGCGAGGACATGGTCAGCCGCAAGGAGTTCAACGGCGCGGTCAACCGGCTGTACGTGAAAATGAACAACGTCGACAAGCGCGTGGTGCTGTTCCTGGCCCAATTGAGCGCGAAAAAGGCGAACGGCCGCCGGACGGAGGACGGGCCGTGACCGGGTTTGCCGACAGTTTTCCGGACGAAGTGCTGTTGGACGTGCTGGGCGACGACATTGTGTACACGCCGCTCGGCGGGGCTCCGGTTGCGGTCAAGGCCGTGGTCGATTTCGACGTGTTCGGCGACGATTACCACAACGAAAAACGCAACGAGGTCGAGCTGTTGAAAAGCTCGATCGGCGCGCCGATCCAACGCGGCGACCGGTTCGAATACAACGGTGCGGTTTACGTTCTGGATACCTTGCTGGAACAGGACGGGCATTACGAACGCTGGGGGCTGGCCGATGGCTGAGCCGAAGCTGGCGCGCATCATGAATACGCTGGCCGGCCGGTTGGAAACGATTACCGTCGACGGAGGCTTTTATACGAACATCGGCCTGCGAGTCGAACGTTACCCGCGCGAATTCAACGAAGGCGAAGTGCCGGCCTGCGCCATCTTTTTAAGCGGCGGCGCGAATAGCGGATCGGAAGGCGCCGGTGTTAAAACCGATCCGGTGTTAACCGTCCGTGCCAGCCACGGGGTCGGCAAAACGGTTGTTGCCGAGGATATCGCCATTCAAATGATGGCCGACGTTCATAAAGCCATCGAACAGCCGTCCTCGAAGATACCGCAACAGCCCGATTTGATCCGCTCGGTCGACGAGAGCGGCTGGGACATCATTTATCCCGACAATTTGGGCGATATCGTCTCTGTCGAATTGACCTATTCATTTTCATACAGCCGCCGTTACGGCGAGGATTAACCATGGCAGACAAAACGATACTGGGCGTCGGGCAACTGGCCATCGACGGGCGCGTCATCGAGAATCCGACGACCTTCGAAATCTCGGTCGAGTACGAGGATTTCAACCTGCCGAACCGGGGCGCGACGGGCGGCGGCGACTATGCGAAAAAGTCCCGTATTTCGTCGATCGGCTTCACCGCCACGTTCCACGATTTCAGCGCCGCCATGCTGGCCAAGGTGTTGGCGGGCGTTGCGTCGGCGGAGGCGTCGGGCGCCGTCGCCGGCGAATCCATGACGGCAAGCCTGGGGAAACTGGTGGCGACGGCAAAAATGATCGACACCGGCCAGGCGGTCACCGTTACGACCGATCCGGCGGGCACGACCTATACCGAAGGGACAGATTATATCGCTACGGCGGCAGGCATCCGCACGTTGTCCGGCGGGGCGATTTCCGACGCGGAAGCGTTGTTGGTCAGCTACACCAGCTACGACGCCGGCAAAGTGGAACTGGCGACGGCGGTACCGGACGATGCGGAAGTGATTTTCGACGGCTGGAACGACCAGGACAACATGCCGGTCGTCGGCCGGTTCTACAAGGTCTCGCTGAAAGGCGACGGCGGCGTGCCGTTGATCACCGACGGCTACGGCGGAGCCACGCTGTCCGGAACGATGCTGCAGGATACCAGCAAACCGTCCGGGGTAAGCAAGTTCGGGAAACTGTCTGTCGGCGGCGTGCCGGTGCTGTAATTCCATACACGATAAATACGCAATGCGTAGGATGTGCTGAACAACGTGAAGCGCATCGAGATAATTCGATAAGCCATGGCATTCAAACTCGACACCCCGGCCAAACTGCTCGCCAAAGAGCTTAACGATACCAACCGCAAAATGCGGAAGGCCGGGGTGCGCGCGTTGAACAAAACGGCGACCCAAGGCCGCAACATCGCCCAGCGCGAGATACGGCGGACGATCAACGTCAAGGCAAGCCGCATCAAGAAGGTCTTATCGGTCAAACGGGCCGCCAACAGCAATCCAATGGCCGCGATCCGGGCCGGCTACCGACAATTCCCGGTCGTCTGGTACAACGGCGTGCGCCAAACCAAGAAGGGCGTCTCGGTAAAGATGCGCAAGGATATGCCTCGCTTTTTATTCAAGGGCGCTTTCATCGCGGAGATGCCGGGCGGACATAGAGGCGCGTTCCGCCGCCGCGGAAAAGCGCGCCTGCCGATCAAGGAACTGAAGGGCCCCAATCCGCAAAGCGTCTTTGCCGAGCATATCGATATCATCCTGAAGAAGAACGACGCCGTGCTCGAGCGGGTTTACAACCACGAGCTGGATTTCATTTTCGGACGGGCCGGGCGCTGACATGGCATTGAAAGACCGCATCGTACAGATCGCCTACGAACTGAAGGACCGTTTTACCTCTCGGATCGGAAAGATTACCGGCGGTTTCCGCGAGGTCGAATCCGCATCGAATAAATCGTCTGCGCAAATCGAGCGCAACAATACATTGGCCGGCAGGTCGTTCGGCTCCTTGTTAGCCGGGATCGGCAAGGCAAAACTGGGATTGTTGGCGCTCGGCGCGGTGCTGGTCTCCGGCGTATCGGCCATCGGCAGATGGACCGCAGCCACCAACGTCCAGGAACGGGCCGAAACGAAACTGGCGACGACGCTAACCAATCTGACGGGGGCCAGCAAAGAGCAGATCCAGGCGTTGAAAGACCAGGCCGGCGCCCTGCAGCAACTGACCGGCTACGGCGACGAGCAGACCATATCCGCTCAAGCCATGCTGGGGACCTTCCAACTGACCGCCGAACAAATCCAGGCGTTGACGCCGCGCTTGTTGGATATGGCCGAGGCCTCCAGGAAGGCCGGGCAGGAACAAGTCGATCTGGAATCGATTTCAATCGCGCTCGGCAAGGCGTTTACCAGCGGCATCGGCTCGCTGTCGCGTTACGGCGTGGCGATGTCGGACACGCAAAAAAAAGCGTTCAAGCTGGCGGACCAGAACGAGAAGGTCCGTATTTTAACCGAGGTGCTGGACGGCAATTTTAAGGGATTGGCCGAGGCGGTAGGCGAAACCTACGAGGGCGAGGTCAGAAAAGGCGACGCGGCGCAGGGCGATTTCCTGGAAACGCTGGGCAAGCTGTTTACCGAAAACAAAGCCTTTATCGGCTTGCAGAAACTGATTACCGATGCCTGGGTAAAAATCGGCGAGGGGATCAGCGGCAGCGCCGCGGACATCGGCGTCGTCGTTACGGCATTGGCAAATATCGTTACCGGCGCCGCCAACAGCATTCGGATTGCATTCAATATCATCCAGATCGCTATCAAAACGGCCGTGGCTGCCGTGTTGCCGGTTTTGGAATTGTTGTCGAGAACATTGGGCGCGTTGACGTTCGGCGATCTGTCGCAATCGTTCAAATCCACCGCCGACGATATACGTTCGTACAGTCGCGACCTAAGAGACGGCATTTCGCGGGATTTTACCGACATCGACGAGGCGTTGACCAACTTTTCAGGGATTGCGGAAAAGCCGAAAATCGAAATAGACGAAGACCAGTCGAAACAGCAAGCGCTAAGCGTATCCGAACGCATCGCCCGCGACGTCGCCGAAACGTTCGATCAAACGGCGCCGACTGTTAATGTCGGCGTTGAAGCGCAAACCGCACAAGCGGTCGACGCGATCGTCAAAGCGCGCGACGAAGCCCAGGCGAAAGTCAAACCCGTCGTGATTCCGGTTGTTTATCGAAGCGGCAACTCGTTTTCCGATCGCCCGTTCGAAGATGAGGTCGCGATCGAAGCCGTCAAGCGGGGCCGCCGGGGATGATCAGGATCGGCGCGCTGGAGATCCCCGACCGGGCCGGGCACGGCATCCGCCAGACCTACCGCAAGCTGGGCGGGCGGCAAATTCTGCGCAGCAAGAACGGCAGCGGCATCCTGGCCAGCCGCTGGCGGAAACTCGGCGTGTCCGTCTCCGGCACCGGCTGGCTGCCCGACGGCCTGGACGGCCTCGACGAAGACGCGGCTGCCGACATCCACTGCATCGCCTGGCTGGGCGTCTCCAGCGTTTCCAACGTGATCGCCATTCCGCGCGCCTTCCGCAGCGACGAATTCGCCCCTCAGGGCCTGGCCGTCGTCGGCGGCGACAGCGTGGAAACCTCGATCGCGCTGGCCGGCAGCGTGGCCACGCTGGGCGCCGTGGCTGGCGCCAGCCTGTACCAAGTGAGCTATTGTCCCGTCGTGACTGCGTTGATTAATAGCATCACCCGGGATTACGACCAACAGGCCCACCGCTGGAGCTGGGCTATCGAAGCGGAGGAGCAATGATTCAGCGGGGAGCGGCGCTGGCCGCAGCCGACGCAGCCGACAACGATTATTTCGGCGCGGACGTGTCGCTGAACGGCGAGGGCACGGTTCTGGCCGTCGGCGCCGGCGGCTGGGAAGGTACGGTGTCGAACCAGGGAGGCGTGTACCTGTTCGACTGGAACGGTTCTTCCTGGGTACAGAGGGGATCGGTAGTGGCAGCGGCCGACGCAACGGGCAGCGACGGCTACGGTTACGGGGTTGCATTGAACGGCGACGCGACCGTATTGGCGGTCGGGGCGTATTCGAGGTCGGGACACGGCGGCGTCTATCTGTTCGATTGGAACGGCTCGTCCTGGGTACAAAGGGGTGCGGTGCTGGAGGCCGGCGATGCGGCGAGCGGAGACGGGTTCGGCCTTTCCGTTTCGCTGAATAGGGACGGCACGGTTTTAGCCGTGGGAGCCTACTCGCGCGACGGGGCGGGCAGCAATCGGGGCGGGGTATACGTATACGATTGGAACGGCTCGTCGTGGGCGCAAAGAGGGGCGGTACTGGAAGCGGCCGACGCCGCGGACGGAGACGGTTTCGGGATAGGCGTTTCGCTCAATGGAAACGGCGATATTTTGGTCGTCGGGGCATATTCTTGGGAAGGGTCGGTTTCCAACCAAGGCGGGGTCTACCTGTACGACTGGAACGGTTCGTCGTGGACGCAGCGGGGCGGCGTATTAACCGCAACCGACGCCGCGGCCGACGACGGTTACGGATACTCCGTGGCGTTGAACGAATACGGCGAGATACTGGCGGTGGGCTCCTACCTGTGGGAAGGTTCGGTATCCAACCAGGGCGCGGTCTACGTTTACGATTGGAACGGCAGTGCATGGGTGGAAAGGGCCGGCGTGTTGACAGCTTCCGACGCGGCGGTGAACGATTCGTTGGGGATTTCGGTATCGTTGGACTACGTCGGCGCGATTTTGGCCAGCGGAGCCTATACGAAAGACGCCGGCGGAACCGACCGCGGCGCCGTCTACGTCTACGACGCCGTTACGATATCCGGTTCGTTGACCGAGTTTCTGACTGTGGACCGGTTTATCGGGCGGGTCTACGATTGCGATACGGGGGAACTGAAGGGGGCAAACGAACACATTGCGGGATCGTCTTATGCGATCGTCGTCAAGGACGGCTCGACAGATCCGGTTTTCGCGACTCTCCAACCGTATTACAAAACGGCATGGCAGGCTTCGGCAGCCGTCGCCTTGGACGATATCGTATTCCCGGCCGACCCGGCAGCGACTCCGTATTATTATAAGGCGACGGTCGCCGGAACCACCGGCGCTTCGGAGCCGGCCTGGCCGGCCACGCCCGGCAATACCGTCGTCGACGGCGGCGCCACGTGGCAATGCGTCGAAAGACTGGCGCAGCCGGTCACCCACGGGCCGTTGATTCCGGCTTAAACCGATGGCCGACTATACGCCGTCTTCCGATTTCACGCTCGCCGATACCGGCTACGCGCCCGCTGCCGCCTTCGATTTCGGCGGCGAAAGCATAGGCGGCGTTGCGCTGGCCCTGGCGCAAAACGTTGCCGCGCTGGGTTCCGCTTCGTTGGCGCTAGCCCAAACCGTAACCGCCGTCGGCAACGCAACGCTGGGCCTTAACCAATCGGTTGCCGATGCCGGCATCGCCCATTGTTGGCTCGAGCAGAAGGTCGGCGAGTCGTCCGCTGCCGTGCTGGGACTGCAACAATCCGTCCAATACCCGGTGGGTGCCGCCTCGCTGGGCCTCGCGCAGTCGGTGGCCGGCAACGGGCAGGTTTTGTTGGCGCTGGCGCAGAACGTATACGATCCGGATTTCGTCGCCGCCGGCTGGACCGGTTGGGATATCGCCGTTACCGTCGCAGGCGCCGACGTCGGCGATGCCTTGGTCGATTCGGTTTCTATCGAGGCGGAACGCTCGTCGGCGCGAATCGCCCAATTCACGATGGCGATGTCCGGATCGATCTCGCCGGCACAATGGGTCGGCAAGGACGTGGCGATCGATTATATCCAGAGCAACGGCGCGGCCTGGCGGCGCTTTACCGGCGTCGTCGAACGGGCGGAATACGATATCTTCGCCAAGACCCTGCGCTGCCTGTGTACCGACGACCTGCAGAAAGTGGCGGACGGCCACAGCCGCGCCCAATTGGACGCGCTGGTCGGCGGTTATTGGTCGGCAGCCGTATTCGACGAAGGGAACCGGGGTTGGGATTACCTGCAGGACCTGTTGAAAACCGTTTTCAAGTCGGTGGAGCTGGACAGTAACCGGCAATTGTCGGTCAACGGCATGAACAACAAGGCGGCGGCCGACTATGCGTTCGACGCCTCGCTGATTCTGGACGAATCGCTGGCCGTGGCGCTGGCCCAGCGCAATCAATTGGTCAACCGGGTGGATATCTCGTTCCAGGCCCGATACAGCCGGCTGCACCATTTGCGGCGGTCGTTCTTCTGGCAGTTTCCGAAGTCGTTTTGCGCCCAGGCGAGCCGGCCGCCGGTTTATCCGGAACAAAGCATCGTCCGGACCGCGATCGAAAACGCCGGGTGGACGTTTCTAAGCGCCAACGTTACGCCGTTGTGGCCGACGGGGCTTTATACCTGTTCCGGCAATCTGGTTGCCTTTACCAACGTTTTCCCGGACGGCATGCGCGGATTCAGCGCGTCGGCGGCGAAACGCTGGGGGCAGACGGTGACCGATTCGTTCGAACTGTCGGTCGTCGCCCCGGCGTCCGTCGAGGCGCACGGAGAGCTGCCGCAAACGATCGCCGCTTCCCTGAACGGGTCGCCGACTATCGAGGACTGGGGCGGGGAGGGCGACGATTACTCGAGCATTCCGGCCGGATTCGTCGACGACGGCAGCGGCCACTACCGCTACGACGACGTCGACGATGCCGAAATCGCCGCCGCACTGGCCGCCGTGCTGAACGAAGCGGCGGCGAGCATACTGCGGTCGCACCAGCAAAACGCCGTCACCTTCCGCCTGCCGTTGGCGCCCTATATCGAGCTGGGGCAAACCGTGGCCGTCGGCGACTCCGATATCGATTGCAATGGCGTCGTCCACCGCTTCGCCGAAACCTACGACTTCAACGCCGGCACGCCGGTTACCGAGATCCGGCTGGCGATCAGCACCGGCGGTTCCGGGCTGGACGTCGCCGACGTCGCGCTGTCCCCTCCAAACCGGCCGCAGCCGACCGCGGGGGGATCGGGTAGTTTCGGCAACTCGACCGTGCTGGACACCCATTTGGGCGGCTATTCGGATTCGCCGCCGGAAAACGAGAACTGGACCGGCATGCTGTTGAACGCGGACACGCCGGAGGCCGGCTCGTTTACTTACAACACCGGCCTGAAGCTGCCGTTTGCGGCGATCGATGCGGCCGATACCGACAGCCTCGACCCAATCACGCCGCTGACCTACCGGATCGCGGTACCGGACAACCTGTTAACCATTACGGCATAAACACCATGGCAGTTTCGTTAAAATTCCATACCGACTCGGCGCTGACCACGCCGGTCGCAAGCCTTAGCATCAACCACTTGGCCGACGGCAGCGGGGATCCGCAGGATTTTGTGTTTTACCTGGGCTCGAACCAAGCGGCCAACAAATTCGAAAACAACAACGCCCCGGGCGTCGGCCAGCTGACCGTGTCGATCGCCAATGCCACAGCAATCTGGCAAGCCTCTACCGCCTATGTCGTGGGCAATACCGTGCGCAGCGCGGCGAAAAACGGCTACCGCTACAAGGTGCAGTCGATCACAGGCGGCGGCGCCAGCGGGGCGTCCGAGCCGAGCTGGCCGCTTACGGTCGGACAGACGGTGGCCGACAACGAGGTAACCTGGGTCAACGACGGCCCGATCCACGAATCGACCGAGGTGAAGCTGGCGGCCGGCGCGGCCGGCTTGGATTCGGCCGTTGCCGGCGCAGGCCTGGACGTCGGCACGGTTATCAACGGCGGTTCGGCCAATGCGGTGGAGGTGCATATGCGCATCGACGACGCCACGGCGATCATCGGCCAGGCGACCGAATTGAGCCTGACGGTGGCCGACGTGCTGGAATCCGTGGCCTGATGACACTGAAGCGCGACCTGAACAAGCTGGTCGACCAGGAAGGCGCGCGCACGGCGCTGCCGGCGGCAGAGGAGGGCCGGCCGATTCCCGGCGCGGTCGGTATCGCGGCGATGGGATCGGGAAGGGAAGCCGACGGCGCGCACGTACTGAAGCCGCCGCTGCGCATGCTGATAACCGCCACGGTCGAAAAGCAAGTGGTTTCCGACGACGGAGATGTAACGGTCACGGTCGAGGACGCGGCCGCCGGCAAGATAGTCGACGCCGAGGGGGCGGTTTACAGCTTTACCGTTGAATGGCCGGCGGGATAAATGGCGGTCGAATTCTCGCCGTTTCGCCGGATCGTCAAGATCGTAGCGGACATCGGCATCTATCTTGAATCCGGTTTCCTGAACCTGTTGTCGTCCGGCCAATGCGCCGAAAACGCCTATAAACCGGGGATACTGGACTACGACGCCGAAACCGCCGCTTACGTTGCGGGGACTTCCGCGCCGCTACAGGGCAGGGTAAAGATAACCGGGGGTCCGGAAGCGGACGAATTCCCGTTCGCCGGCGAGGCGCTGGCGGCCGGATCGGAAAGCCTGGCCGTCGGCTGCAAGCAAAAACTGCCGGCCGTCACCGATCCGTGCGGCAACACCTATACCGGCGGCGGCTATTGCGACGCCGGTATCTTCGCCAAAAAAGACGCGCAATACATAGTGCCGTCGTCTATGTTTTCCGGTAAATTGCGACTATTCGTCCAGGCAGTATACGGGACGGCCCGGACGGATTACCGGCGTTCCGGCAATTTCGACCTGCAAATCGGCGACGAATCGCCGTTTGTTTTAAAGCGCGGCTGGTCGAACAACAGCTGGCTTTATACGACCGCCCGATACGATTATTTCCTCTGTACCTTCACCGGCTCGGCAATCGAATTTCGCCAGGTGGCGTTGAGCGCTTCCGGTAAAAAATTCCGCGATATCCTGGCCGAGCACCCGAGAAAGAGCGAATTCGATTTCGCGACCAAGGTCGAGGCTTATATTCTGGCGACAGGAACGGTCGGCAGCGCCGTGTACGCCACCGTTCCGATCGAAGGCGACGCGATAAACGGCAGTCCGCTCGATTACGGCTGGCACGCGACTTGGGACGGCCGCCAGGCAGCGGTTGTGTGTTTTTACAAAGACCCCGGCAACCCGCAATACCTCTCGGACCAGCACCAATTGACGCTTGGCGAAACCTGGGACGGTTCGGCCTATACGTTCGTGGCCGGCAATACACGGCTTGTTGCCGATGCGCCGTGGTGGCCTTGGACCAATGGACTGAACGTTTTCTATTACGACGAGACAACCCAACAAATGCAGCCGGTTCCGTACCCAGATGCCACGCCTGGCGGATTCGAGGGAACGTTCGATGCACCGATTTATTGCTACTACCATCTGGATCCAGTGAACGGCTCGTCGATATTAGAAACAGTCGATATCAAAATGAATATTAGAGATAGAACTTCGGAAAATATTAGCGTCAACACCGGAAAGCATTACGCACCGGACGATTTTAGCGTGATTGACCGGTTGACCTATCACTCGAACGCGCAAGGAGAAAAAGGATTTCAAATCGGCGAAGAAACGTTCAACGTGTTCGATACGGATATCCAGGATTTACACGAATGGACCTATAGTAAAAAATCGGGGCCTACGATTATTAGGCCGTTCGTCACGTTGTCCGGTGGTGAGCCGTTCAGAGACGATCTTCCCAACAATACACCGAATTTATGGGCGTTGAACGAAGCAAGCCCGTCAGAGGGCGAAGAGCATCCGACCAATAGCGGCGTCCATGCCCACGTGCGTATCAATTATTATAGCTATGATGTCACCCGGCAGATTAAAACGAATATTGCCGAAACCGGCTCTGCGTTTTTCGAAACAGTACTAGGCTCGTGCTCGAGCATTGTCATTGGGACCCGGCAGGAACGGGTTCACGATGAGATTTCGAAGACGGTGTGGACGGGAGTTACCCGCGCTTTCGGTTGCGGAATGTATTGGGTGCGGGATTTCGATAGTCTTGTGGTCAGCGGGGAACTCGACAGCATGGGGGGCGCGGTGTTTTTGGCGCCGTGGCCGCATAATTCCATCTTGACATTTTTTCCTTCGACGACCGAAACGGTCCCGGGAAATCCGGGGTCAATCGATATCAATGTTGCGGATTACGTGCATGCCGAAACCGCCCGCGTTGGTTATACGACTGCCTCCGACACGGCCGCCTCCGACGAATATTTCAAGCCGACTGTAAGCGATCCCGGAACCAACAGTGTCGATACCGCGAGAAGCTCGATAGGCGGAAAAGCGAAGATCGAACACAAGCTATATGTTGGAGACTACGGTTTCCTATTCGACTCGTCGATTGGATGGCAGTGAAGTTGGTCGATTGCGCTCATCTACTCCCTGGCACATTTTTTGGCACATTATGACTAATCTATACCTAGTGCATAGCAACACAGCAACGTATTTACTGGGCTGGAGGTAGATGCATTTTGTGCCGATTGATTCAGAGCGGGTTCGATTCCCGCCGCCTCCACCAATTCAACTTCCGAGAGAGTCCTGAAACCAGCGTAAATGCTGGTTTTTTTATGTCTTCAAGGTGCGATAAGTTCTGTACCGTCCGGCAAGCAAGTAGCTCGGATGGAGCTTGCGTTATCCGGGACGAACTAAGAGAGTAAGCAATTATCGCCCGACACTTTATAACCACGGGCATGTTAAACAGGTGAATTAGTGGCCGTATTCAAGCTTCCACAGTTTTGTTGCAAGAAAGAGTTATCCACCGAATTGGGGGAACTTACTGACGATGAGCTGTGTTTGTCTTACGATGCAGAATAATAATTGATTGGCCGCCATTTATCCCGGATTACGCAAGCTCCATCTGGGCTACTTGCTGCATTGACCGGGGAATGGTTCGGCAGGGTGCTTCAAAGAGATTTAGTCAGTATTATCCGTTTCAGTGGAAGTTGGATGCTTGATTGCAAGACCCGACCCCCGCGCCCGGAGAAGTGTTTGGAAGGGATTTGGCTGGTCAAGTGGGGCAGGGTGCTTGATTTCTATATGAAAAGACCAATCACCTACATTTAATCTATTTGCCGCTATTTCAAATATTGATTTTGTTATACCCTGCGCAAGTTGGTAATTTTGACTATTTAGAATTATTGAAATATCTGTCAGGCCGCTGGTTGTTTTATATAATGCTGACATATTTATTAACGAAAACATCAGAAATGTAACTGCAATTCCAAATCTTTTTTCAGAAGGCCATGCATGCTCTCTAGAAAAAACCCAACCTGCTACACCGATGAGACCTCCAACATAGAACTGCCAAAACGTAACCATTTGATCAAACAGCTTAAAGCCTATCTCAAGATCTGTCATAATTTGTCTCTAATCTATCGCTGCAAATCACCGGAAGCAAAAAGTAGAGTGAGCGGAGCGAACGACGCTTTTTGCTTCCGGTGATTTGCCATGTTATTCGCTTTTACGCACCGTTGATGGCAAATGCCGCATCACTCTATTTTCAAGAATACGAATTAGCATGGGATCCATGCGTTCATATTCATCTGGTATATCTAGGCAAATCACTCTTTTGCCTTTTAGCAATTCTTTAAATTTTTTCGATACTTTATTTCTGTGACTTCGTTCCATGACGAAAATAATATCCGCCCATTCAATTAGATCGCCACTAACGGTAGTTGCAGCGTCTGCGTTTGTTCCGCAGCCAATAGCATCTACTCCTTCGTAGGCGGAAAATACTTCTTCTCCAGTAGGGCTGCGAAGCCTATTTTCACTACATACGAAGTAAGCGACCTAAAGTCGGCCTCCTGAATTCCGGGAAAGCCGGTGGCATACTGTTCCTCACAGTAATGGCGGATTTATTTCGGCGAATCGAGCAGCGCAGCCACGTTCCAAGGGAGCAGCGCTTCGATGGCTTCCACGGAATCGGCGGCACCGATATGACTGAGGAGGTGTAAAAAATAGGCGTAGGGTTCCAGTCCGTTGGCCTTGGCGGTTTCGATCAGCGAGTAAATCGTGGCGCTGGCTTGAGCGCCTTGGGCGGTATCGGCAAATAGCCAAGCTCTGCGCCCGACGGCAAAGGGGCGGATGGCATTTTCGACCTTGATGTTGCTGATGTTGAGGCGGCCGTCTTCGCAATAACCGATGAGATAAGGCCATTGGTTGAGGGTATATTCCATGGCTTTACGGGTCTGAGAACCTTTGACAAGCCGGGGCGCTTTGTCTTCCAGCCAGGCTTTCAGTTCGTTGAGCAGCGGCAGGCTGTTGGTGTGCCGAACCACCCGTTTTTGCTCGGGCGTCTGCTCGTTGATTTGCCGCTCGATGGCATAGAGCTGGCCGATCTTTTGCAGCGCGATGTCGGCCAGGCTCAAATTGTCGTTGGCGGATTTTTGAGCGGGCAACGAGACTTTGCAGGCTTCCACGAATTTGCGGCGTGCGTGATCCCAGCAGCCAATCCGGGTGAGATCATTGTTCGCACCGAGTTTGCCGTAGCCGCTATAGCCGTCGGTTTGCAGCACGCCGTTAAAGCCGTCGAGCAAGCGTTCGATGACTCGGCCAGCGCGCGAGGGATCGTATTCGAACAAAAT
>JBNLFT010000001.1:0-49833 GCA_050305675.1 Methylococcaceae bacterium | reverse complement strand
TCTTCGTCGTGGTACGGTTCACCGTGCGGTATTTGGTAGGGGCCGAGCCGCGTGCCGGCGGTGTCGTCGAGTTTGAAGCTGATTTTGTCGCGGTACAAGTAATAGCCGTCGGCGATAATCCACTCGACATGCAGCGTTTGGGCGTCCTTGACGTCGGCGAAAAAGCGGAAGGCCTGCTCGGCCGGCAGCAATTCGTCCTCGAACAGCTTCAGTTTGAGGCCGCTTATTCCCTTCAGCAGTTTGTCGAACCCTCCGCCGGAATCCGCCGGTTTTGGCAGCTCGATATCCAGCACGGTTTTTTGCGGCGGATAACAGACGCCGATGTCGGCGCAGCCCTGATATTTAACCAGTAATTGCATGCTCGGTTGCCGGTCGACGCCGCTCAACGGCAGCGCTACGCGCAGTTGGCCGCGGTAAATGTCGACGTCGCCGAAAAACTCGTCATGTTTGATCTTGCCGGGCGGCAGGTCGGCTTGGCCGGGCACGATGCCCTCGGTCTTGGAGTCGAATCCCAATTTGTTGCGGTATAGATAATAGCCCTCGTGGATCTCCCAGGCGAGTTCGATCCGGTCGCCGGAAACCGCTTTCGCTGACAGTTTGAACGCTTGTTCGGGGGGCAGTAATTGGTCCGCTCCGATGGCGGCAACACGCTGGCTTATTAAGGCCAGCAAAAAGACGATTATTGCGTAACGAGGCATGAGTCAATCCATTTCAAATAGTCGGGCAGGCCGCGGGCGATTGAGACCGCGATGATTTCCGGAAGTTCATAGGGATGCAGCGATTTGATTTGCTGTTCGATCTCCGGATAACGATCGTCGCGGGTCTTGATCAGCAATAACAGCTCCTGTTCCGTTTCAATGGTGCCGCGCCATTGATAAACCGAGGTCAGCGCAGGCAGAATGTTGACGCAGGCCGCGGCATTGGTCTCGACCAGTCTCCGGGCGATTTTTTCCGCGCTTTCGCGGTCCGGGCAGGTACAGAAAATGATTTGGTGCATGGGGCAAGAGTATCCGTTTATCACATCGTGGTGGAAATCCGCTCAGGATGCCCATATTATTGAATAAAGAGCGGAAGAATCAGACCTTGGTCGTTTTCGCTTGCTTACGTTTCGGGGCATCGTTGCGTCGGAATTGTTTTCCCAAACCGAGTATTTTAATGAAAGTCGTACAGATTATATTCCTGTTTTTTTTAATCGTGCCGTTTGTCGAAATTTATCTGCTGTTGCAGATCGGCGGTATCATCGGCGTATTTCCTACCGTTTTCATGGTGGTGTTCACCGCCGTCTTGGGCGCCTGGCTGTTGCGTCGTCAAGGTTTGGCCACCTGGCGGCGTTTTCAAGAAAGCCTCAATCGAGGGGCGATACCGGCCTACGAAATGATCGAAGGACCGATTTTATTGGTCGGCGGCGCGTTGCTTTTAACCCCGGGGTTTTTTACCGATGCGCTGGGCTTTGCCTGCCTGGTTCCGCAGCTACGGCGTAAAATCGCCCGTTACGTCATCGAAAATCATCTGATCGTGGCGGGTACCGGTTCCGCTTATTCGGGTCGGAAGCCCCGCGATGTCATCGAGGGCGAATATACCAAGGATGACTGAATCAGTCCTCGCCGATCTTCTGAATCAGCTTATGGATTCGCCGTACGCCGATCGCGACGATCACCAGCACGACGGGGATCGAACTTGCTATCACCAACGGCGGATTGATGTCCCAGCCGGTGGATTTCATCGCTTTGGCGATCGAACCGACCAGACTGACCGCATAACTGGTGATGGCGAAGATGGAAACTCCTTCCACGGTGCCTTGCAGACGCAGCTGCATTTTGGCGTGGGTATTCATCGATTTTAACAAATCTTGGTTTTGCCGTTCGATCGAGATGTCGACCCGGGTACGCAGCAATTCGCCGGCATTGCTGATGCGCTCGGATAACAAGGTGAAGCGTTTGGCGGTGGATTGGCAAGTGCCGATGGCCGGCTCGAAATGCCGGGTCATGAATTCGCTGAACGTTTGCAGTCCCTGGATTCGGACTTCGCGCAGATCCTCTATCCGCTGGTTGACCAGGTTGTAATAGGCGTTGGCGGCGCCGAAGCGATAATGATTGCTGGATATATGGCTCTCGACCTCGGCCGCCAACGTGGTCAGGTCGTCCAATAATTGGCCGTCGTTGCAGCCGGCTTCGGCCATCGCCGCCGTGATCTCAATCAGCCGGCGGTCGGTCTTGATCAGCGCGGGAGCCAATGTGCGGGCGATCGGAAAGGCCAGCAAGGCCATCACCCGGTAGTCCTCGATCTCGAACAAGCGCTGCAACAGGCGCCCGGCCTGGGCCTGTTTCAGATGGTCGTTGACGATAAGAAAGCGGCTGAAACCGTCGATGTGAATCCTGAAGTCGGTATAAGCCTTGGCCGCCCCGCCGCTGACTTCGGCACCGACCAGGGAATTGCCGGCGAAATGCTCTGCCAGCGCTTCGATCGTCGAGGCGCGTTGAGCGGCCGGAACAATCGTGGCATGGGCGGCGACGACGACTTTCCCCAGTAAGTGCGCCATCCAGTCGAGCGGTACATGTTTCAACGCCGGGTTTTTGAACGGATCGGTTTGAACTTGCGTGGCGTAGAAGGTATAGGTCGAAAACTCGGTGTGTTGTTCCCAACGGATCTGAAAATTGTCGAAACGGGCGGTAAAGTGGTTAGAGTCTTGTTTCGGCGGCGCCATGCCGAAGCGTTCGCACAACGCCAGAAGATGCTGGCGGTCCTGTTTTTTCTCCTCGCTACTCAGCATCAGGGCCAGATGCGAGGCGGTAACCGGCAGGTCCAGGATCACCGGGGAGCGGGCGTGGACTTCGTTATGCAGTTGGAAGCGCTGGGGGTGGTTTTCGGGTAACGGGAATAGGGTTGTCACGGGTCCGATGTGTCAGATTTTGGTTTGAAAAGATCTTGGTTTGACTATGAGTTCGTTGCGCGGGATTACGATGGCGTGGGGAATTTTCCGCTGGACCGGTATCGGTTAGCTCGGCATAATAAACCTAGTTGGCGTCGGGTCCATGCCGGTGTTGCACCTTGGGACACGGACCCGGGCGAAACTTACTGCTTAACTTTCGGAACTGTCTCCTGAGGATTTTTCGCCTTCTTCCACGGTGCTTCTACACATGCCTGAATAAGCGGGACACCATCCGGAATAACCGGTGGCGATCAATATCACGCCAAGAACCAGCAACAGAATACTGGCTGTGAACACCGAAATCAACACTAGCGCCGCGCCGCCGGCCATCCGATATTTTTTTTCTTTTTCGCCGACGTTATGTTCAAATTTCATCATGCGTTTTACATCAAAGTTCATCTTCTAATCCTCTCAGTTATGTCGTTATTGTTATCTAGTCCCGATTAAGGCATTGTTTTCCATAAGCAGGCAAATATACACAGCTCGCAGAAATGTGCAAGTGATAAAAGATGGAAATCAGCTCAATAATCAATTCGTTAAATGACTCCCAGCGGATCGCGGTGTCGTCTCCGCCCCAATCGGTGTTGGTTCTGGCCGGCGCCGGCAGCGGTAAAACCCGGGTCCTGGTGCATCGCATCGCTTGGCATATTCAGGTGGACGGCGTATCGCCGCACAACATTTTGGCGGTCACGTTTACCAACAAGGCGGCAACCGAGATGCGCGGCCGAATCGAGGAATTGTTGCAAATATCCGCCCGCTCGATGTGGATCGGCACCTTTCACGGCTTGGCGCATCGCTTGCTGAGGCGGCATGCGAAACAGGCCAAGCTGCCGGAAAGTTTCCAGGTCATGGATTCCGACGACCAACTGCGGTTGATCAAGCGTTTGTTCAGGAATCTCAATCTGGACGAGGCCAAGTGGCCGCCCAAACAGGTGCAGTGGTTCATCAACGCCCAAAAGGACGAGGGCGTTCGAGCCCGGCACATGGTTGAAACCGGCGATTTTTTCCAGCGCCAGATGTTGGTCATATATCGGGCCTACGAGGAAATTTGCGAGCGTTTGGGGCTGGTCGACTTCGCCGAGCTGCTGCTGCGCGCTCACGAATTGCTGCGCGACAACGAGGATGTCTTGGAGTTCTATCAGCGCCGGTTCCGGTTCGTCCATGTCGACGAGTTCCAAGATACCAATACCGTTCAATACGCCTGGTTGCGGTTGTTGACCGACGGTCGGGACAATCTGTTCGTGGTCGGGGACGACGACCAATCCATTTACGGGTGGCGCGGGGCGAAAATCGAGAATATCTACAACTTTCAGAGCCACTATCCCAACCACAAGGTGGTTCGGCTGGAGCAGAATTACCGGTCCACAGGACATATTTTGAAGGCGGCCAATACGCTGATCGCCAATAACGATAGCCGCATGGGCAAGGAATTATGGACCGATTCCGGAGACGGCGAACCGATTTCGCTGTATTCGGCTTTCAACGAACAGGACGAGGCTTATTTCGTCGTCGAAAAAATCCGCCAATGGGTCGGAGGCGGCGGCTTGCGTAGTGACGTGGCGATTCTCTATCGCTCCAATGCGCAATCCCGGCAGTTCGAGGAAAAACTGATGAGCACCGGAACGCCTTATCGGGTGTACGGCGGTTTGCGCTTTTTCGAACGCATGGAAATCAAGAACGCCTTGGCATATTTGCGGGTGATCTCCAACCGCAACGACGATGCGTCGTTCGAGCGGGTCGTCAACACCCCGGCGCGAGGGATCGGGACGAAGACGATCGAGGACATCCGCCTGCTGGCCAGAGCACACGGAATCTCGCTGTGGCAGGCGGCGGCGGAGTTGATCGAGAGTGGCCGGCTGGCTTCCCGCGCCGCCAATGCGTTGAAAGGGTTCGTGAATTTGATTGTCCAGTTGGAACAAGAAGTCGAGGGCCGGGAGTTATTCGAAAAGGTCAAGCAGGTGGTGGAGCGCAGCGGCTTGGTCGAACTGTATAAAAAGGAAAAAGGCGATAAGGGAGAAACCAGGGTGGAAAACCTGGAGGAGTTGGTCAACGCGGCACGCCTGTTCGATTACGACGAGGACAACGAAGAGCGGCTGGGCGAACTGGACATGTTTCTGGCCCACGCCGCGCTGGAAGCCGGAGAGATGCAGGGCGACGTATACGACGACTGCGTGCAGTTGATGACCCTGCATTCGGCCAAGGGCTTGGAATTCAAGCTGGTGTTTTTGGTCGGCATGGAAGAGGGCTTGTTCCCGTCGCAACAGTCGCTGGAGGATCCGGGGCGCCTGGAAGAGGAACGACGCTTGTGCTATGTCGGCATCACCCGGGCGATGGAACACCTGTATCTGACCCATGCCGAGTCCAGGCGCCTGTATGGTAAAGAGAGCTATCCGCGGCAATCGCGTTTCGTGCGCGAAATTCCGCCCGAATACGTGCAGGAAATCCGGATGCGCGCCAGCGTCAGCCGGCCGTTGACGGCGGCCGGCATATCCGGCGTAGCAACGCAGGCCGACGGCGCGTTCAAGCTCGGTCAGCGGGTCAAGCATGCCAAATTCGGCGAGGGCGTCGTGTTGCAGATGGAAGGGGCGGGCGCCCAGGAGCGGGTACAGATCAATTTCCACGACGTCGGTCTAAAGTGGTTGATGCTGTCCTATGCCAAGTTGGATGTGTTGTGATTTTTACGATGTGACGGTTGCGCAAGCGATCGAGAAGTCCGTCCGGTATTTGCCGGCGCGCGGTTAAGGAAAACCCGATTTTCCTTAACCCTGCACCGTCGATCGCGTACAACGGTTGATGTCGGTCGCGTGTCCTTGCGCGCCAGGAAAAACGGATTGTACCGGCATGCCCGCCGGGACTGTTGGTCCGTTCCTCATCAAGTTGGGGGTTGTGTTATGAATAAGAAGGTTTTCGTGTTTTTGCTGATCCCGCTATCGACGGCTGTCGCTTTGGCCGCCGTCTACAAATGGACCGACGATGCCGGGAATACGCATTATTCGGATCGGCCTCCCGGCGGCCCGGCAGGCCATCGGGAATTATCGATTCGATCCGGGAGCGACGCCAAACAACAAGAGCGCACATCAGTCTTGGCGTTACCATCGAAGGTGCGCTCGCTGCCGTTGTCTAAACTCGGCCCGTTACCCGACAATTCGGTATCCAAATATCTCTACACGAAAGCTTCGGGACTGGCAATAACCGATATCGAAAACAAACTGGCCATGTTTAGCGTGACTCTCGGGGCAACCCCCTTGCTGCCGCATCGCGCTTATTTAGTCGTTAACTTCGAAAATCCGGAAAACGCCAATGCGCCGTTAATCGTAGAAATCGAAAGGCAATTCCGGCAAGACGAGTTTTTGATCGAATCTCCGGCGCTTAAATCGCCCAAATGCTGGAACTATATGGTTTCGGTAAAAATATACCGGGATAAATCCAAGCAGGTGTTGGTGGGCGAACATCGGCAATACATACAATCCAGGATGAATCTCGATAAAACGGACACATACGAGGACGTTCTGGACGCGGCACGCACGGGACGATGCCCGTGAACAAGCGCGTCAGTCCCGCCCCTGCCCGATATATAGCGCCCATTTTCTTGCGGTCATCTGTTCCAGATAATCTTGGGCCATCGCAGGCGTTAGTAGTTCGATCAATACGCGGTTTTCGACCCAGAATTCGACGACCTGAAAAAGGCCGCCGCGGTCGCAGGTGACCGCTCTCCACCCTTCGCGGGCGGCGATGTTATGGATCTGCTGTTCATCGACTGCGACGGACAATGCGGCGTGGGTGGCCGTATAAGCCGCCGGTTGGGCGGCGCGCTCGAATTGCACTTGCTCGCGGCCTCGACCGGGAACCATTTCGGTTCCCAGTGGATAGACTTCCACCAAGGTGTTGAAATCGTCTTCACAGATCGTCACGAAGCCGCCGTCGACCGGCGGAAACGGGAAGGCTTTGCCCGGCAGGATTTCGGCCAGTACCTCGCAGACCCGGCGCGGGTTGGCCGCGGCAATAGACAGATGATGGATCATGGATGTTGACTAGGGTAAAAGGGGTTAAAAAGTCCGGGTTGGATTAAGCGTCGCCGCCTACCTGTTGGCGTTGGCTAGGGTACGAAATTTCCAGCACGATACACTCGACGTCGGTTCGAAACGGGCCGTGCGGTTCCCCGGGCGGTCTGCTAGCGTAATCGCCTTGCTCCAGCCAGGTGGCGAACGCCACGTCGTATAGCCTGCCTTTGACGATAAATATTTCTTCCGGATAATTGTGGCATTGCACTCCGAAAGCGGCGGTGTCGGCGCCGGGTTTAAAGCGGGTCAAGCGCGTGTAGTCGCCGCTTTTATCGTCGATCGCCAGCGTGATTTGCTGCAGGTAGCCGCCGCTGCCGTCGATCTCGGTCCAGTTTTCGCTGTTTTCGAGACGCAACGGGTTCCAGTATCGGGAGGTGCTTTTACTCATCTGGCTGGGCTCCTGCGGTCGGTTTTCGGGCAAGCTCCGTTTGGGCGGCCTATGATCTGCAACGGGCGAGTAGCGTACTCAGTTGGCGTCGGAGCATGCCCGAGCAATCGGCGGGGAGGACTCGACTTGCCCCGAAGGTCCGACACTGCCATGGCGACGGTTACGCAACCGTGGCGTGGCAGGCCGGGATCGGGGGACTACCACTGCGACTCGCCGGTTTCGGGGTCGTACATTTCGTGAAAGATCTTATGCCGGTTGGCGGTCAGTTCCTCGATGCTCGGCGAGTTGCTTAAGGCCCTTTGAATGGCCAGTTTCATCGCTTCGTAGTTGGTGCGATACAGATCCTTGCGGTCGAGGTCGGGGTTGTCCGCGCATTCGGGAGCAATCCAGAGCATCGCTATGATGCACAGGTCGTTGGCCTGCTCGGCCGGAATCACGCCGTCGATCACGCTGTCGAGCACGGCATCCGCCACGGCCGATTGCACCGGTCCGCCGAGCAAGTTGACATAGGCGGTCGATTTGATCGTGACTTTCGGCACGATAAGCGTCGCCGGTCTGACCTGTTGGTTGCAGGCGCGGATGGCGAACATCCGGGTATGGCCTTCGGTCTGTCCCATCAAGTTGGCAAAAGCGTGCCCGGCGGGGCCCTTGACGCTGCCGATCAGAATTTCGGGCATGGCGTCGGTACCTTGGCCTTCGCTGGCGAATACGGTGGCTTCACCGGTTCTGAACCAAATTTCGTCTGACATAATCAACCTCGAGCGAGAGTCTTAGGAGTGGCGATTTTAGTACGGGATCGGCGATTTGTCTTTTGTTTTGTTGCCCGTGAAAGCCCATTTATTTTGTTTGATTTCGGATAGGACCTTCGCTAATTGCCAGTCCCTCTTGTCATCGCCTTTGCCGGCCGGTTGCGGACGACTTAATTCCGGGTGAGGTTGAATTTACGACGGAAAGTCGTATCGATAGATAAACGCCGACTTCGGCGAAACGGCGCGGCTGAGAACGCAGCTCAGAGACGCTGGAATGCGGCAAATTCCGGAGGAGTAGTGGGGAGCCGGAGATGCCGGAGCGGATATCGATCCGGCATCTCCGAAAGGCTCGTCAAGCCCGCACGACCGCAGCCGGGCTTGACGATGAGCAGTTACAGGGCGACGTCGGCAGCAGCGGCGAACCGGTTGCTCAGCTCGCTCTTCACGGCCTCGGGCAGCGGGTTGTGATCGACGACCAGTTTGTCCAGCTGCGCGCTTTCGGCCAGCTTGATCGCCCTCAATTCGTTGCTCGCCACCCGCAAATCGACGAGCGCCGGGTTTTGAGTCAGGTCTATGCTGGCGAGTTCGTTTTTGTTGGCGTAGACTTCTTCGAGTTTCGGGTTATGCGACAAGTCGAGTTCGGTCAACTCGTTAATGAAGACTTCAAGATGGGTCAGTTCCTTGTTTTGGCTAATATCCAACGCATCCAGTTCGTTATTGCCCAGAAACAATTCCTCCAAGCAAATATTTTTGGAAACGTCGATGCGGCTGATTTGGTTGCGCGTCAGATCCAAAAACTTCAATGCCGTCAGATGTTCCAGGCCCCCGGTGCTCTCGATGCCTTGATCGCGGCATACCAAGCGCTCCAATTCGTTGCTGTCTTCGACGCCGCTGGCTAGAACGCAGGCCTTGAACGCGTCGTCGTCGAATTCGATTTCGCTTAACTTCATGCCGCGACCTCCGCACTTTCGGCCGCCTTCAACAACGGCTCCTTAATTGCGGACACCCAGGCCTCGACGCGTTCTTCGGTAAGGTCGGACTGATTGTCTTGATCGATGACCAAGCCGACGAATTCGCCGTCGTTGATTACCGCCCGGGAATATTTGAAGTCGTAGCCGTCGGTCGGCCATTCCCCGATAAACGTTCCGCCGAGGCTCTCCAGTTTTTCAAACAGCAATCCGAGGCCGTCGACGAATTCGTGTGCATAGCCTTCTTGATCGCCCAGGCCGAATAAGGCAAAAGTCTTGCCGCTCAGATCCATGCCGTCCAAAGACGGCAAGAATTCGGCAAAGGTTTCCGGCAGCTCGCCTTCGCCTAACGTCGGAGTGCCGACGATATAGGCGGAGAACTTCTCGAAGTCTGCCGCCTCGACCTTGCTGACGTTTTTCAGCTCCACGTCGTCTTCCGCAAACATTTTGCGGATCATCTTAGCCACTTTCCGGGTGTTGCCGGTATCGGTGTCGAAATATAAACCTATTTTTGCCATGTTAAAACTCCGTTATTCAGTGAAGTAGCCATCGCGTTTGTCGGTAATGCGACAGGGTTAGGGAAAGTTATTGTCCGAATGTCTAAAACCGAACTCGTAGAATCTCTTGCCGTCGATCACCATGTGGTGTCTGCTTCCGATTACGACCCGTATCGGACGCCTGATGAACCGGAATCTCAATGTTTAATGATAATAAAATCATTGGTTTACTGAGCGTTTCGGGGCCAGTGCTGTTCGGGGCCGGGCGCGGACAGGGGGCCGGCGACAAATCCGAGTTGTTTAGCGGATTCTTTGTCGGTTTACACAGCAATTGTCACGCCAAGTGGAGGAAGAGGGAAAGGGATGGCGCGATCGGACGCGATTTGTCGAGGAAAAATCGGTTCCTCGCTATCCGTCGCCGGCGTTCGAGCGCGGACGCGATTAGGCGGGAGTCGGGTAGCAGGTAGCAATACCCGCGCGAACAAAGGTCGGCGACGAACGGGTGTCTCGCCTTATTTATAGGGAGAAACAGACGGGGGGCGATTAAACGATCGATTTTACCGCGTTTACGACGTTTTCAGCGGTCATGCCGAACTCCTCGAATAATTGCTGCGCCGGCGCCGATTCGCCGAAGCGGTCGATGCCGACGACTTTCCCCTGCAAGCCGACGTAGTGTCCCCAGAACTTGCTGTTGCCGGCTTCGACGGCGACTCGTGCGGTTATTTTTGGCGGCAGAATGCGTTCGCGGTACGCTTGGTCCTGTTCGTCGAACACCGTCGTGCTGGGCATCGAGACCACGCGCACCGGAACTCTGCGACGGCCGAGCATGGCGGCCGCTTCCATCGCGATCGCAACCTCGGAGCCGGTGGCGATAATAATGGCTTTCGGCGACTTGGTTGGCTCTTTCAGAATATAGCCGCCGCGTTCGATGTCGGCCAACTGTTGCCTGGTCCTTTTTTGGTGCGGCAGTGTTTGCCGGGAGAAAATAAGCGTGGTGGGTCCCGCCTTGCGCTCTATCGCCGCCTGCCAGGCCACGGCGGATTCCACCGCGTCGCAGGGGCGCCATACCGTCATGTTGGGAATCATGCGCAGCGTGGCCGTTTGTTCGATCGGTTGGTGGGTCGGTCCGTCTTCGCCGAGACCGATCGAATCGTGGGTGAAGACGTGGATCACCCGCAGCCTCATCAACGCCGACATGCGGATGGCGTTGCGGGCGTATTCGGAAAACATCAAAAAGGTCGCCCCGTAGGGAATAAATCCGCCGTGCGCGGCGATACCGTTCATGATCGCGGCCATACCGAATTCGCGAACGCCGTAGTAGATGTAGTTGCCGGCGTGGTCGGCCAGGTTGACGTCCTTACAGCCGTCCCACAGCGTGAGATTGGAGCCGGCCAGATCGGCCGAGCCGCCGATCAGTTCGGGCAACAGCGGACCGAAGGCGTTTAGGCAGTTTTGCGAGGCCTTGCGGCTGGCGACGTCTTCCGCGGCGTCGTTTACGGTTTGGATGTACCGGTCCGTTTTTTTCCGCCATGCCGCTGGGAGATCCCCTTGCAGCCGGCGCTCGAATTCGTCGGCGAGTTCCGGGTAGGCATTACGGTAGGTGGCGTAACGTTGCTGCCATTCCTGTTCGTAGCGGTTGCCTTTTGCCGTGGCGTCCCAGCTCCGGCGGATGTCGTCCGGGATTTCGAACGCCGCATGCGGCCAGTTCAGTAGTTTTTTCGCCAGGGCGATTTCCTCTTCGCCCAGCGGCGCGCCGTGACAGGATTCCTGCCCTTGCTTATTGGGTGAGCCGTAACCGATGGTGGTGCGGCAAACAATTAAGGACGGCTTGTCCCGAACCGATCTCGCTTCGGCGATCGCGTTTCGGACGGCTTCCGGATTGTGGCCGTCGACTCGGGCGATGACGTGCCAGTTATAGGCATCGAATCGCTTCACGGTATTGTCGGTGAACCAGCCCCTGACTTCGCCGTCGATCGAGATGCCGTTGGCGTCGTAAAACGCGATCAGTTTGCCCAGGCCCATTGTCCCGGCCAACGAGCAGGCTTCGTGGGAAATGCCCTCCATCAGGCAACCGTCGCCGAGAAAGGCGTAGGTGTAATGGTCGATGATGGTATGATCGAGGCGGTTGAATTGGGCGGCCAGGGTTCTTTCCGCCAGAGCCATGCCGACTGCGTTGCTGATTCCTTGTCCCAGCGGTCCGGTGGTCGTCTCGACGCCTGGCGTATAGCCGAACTCCGGGTGGCCCGGGGTTTTCGAATGCAGCTGCCTGAAGTTTTTCAAATCGGCGATGCTGAGATCGTAACCGCTCAAGTGCAACAGCGAATAAAGCAACATCGAACCGTGGCCATTGGAAAGCACGAAGCGGTCCCGGTTCGGCCAGGCGGGATTGTTTGGGTTATGTCTTAGAAAATCGTTCCATAAAACCTCCGCGATGTCAGCCATGCCCATCGGTGCTCCGGGGTGCCCTGAATTGGCTTTTTGCACGGCGTCCATTGTCAGGGCGCGAATCGCATTGGCTAGCTCACGGCGCGTCGGCATGATCATCTCCATTAGTAGTTGCAAACGAGTGGCCTGCTATTATAACCAAATCCAAGGTGAAACTTGGAGCGGACTGGTTAGGGAAGGGGGAAACGGCGGCTAAAAAAAAGAAACCCCGTATTGGACGAGCCGAATACGGGGTTTCTTTAGAGCGGGATAAAGCGGCGGGAGATCGAAATTAAGGTGTCAACCCTTCGCCTACCGTGACCACTTTCAAGGCGTTGGTGCCGCCGGATTGGCCGGTCAGGTCGCCCTTGGTGATGATGAATTGATCGCCTTGTTTGGCCTGGCCGCGTTCTTTCAGCTTGTTAATGATGTCGCGGTTGACTTCGACATGGTCGGCCGATTCGAATTCGAAAGGAATCGGGAACACGCCGCGGTACAGCGTGACCTTGCCGAGCGTCTCTTCGTTACTGCTGAAGGCGAAAATCGGGAGGCCGGAGCGGATGCGCGACATCCACAGCGGGGTCGAGCCCGATTCGGTCAATGCCGCGATACCTGCAATGCGCGTGTGGTTGGCCAAGTACATGGTGGACATGGCGATCGCTTCGTCAACCCGCTCGAACTCCTCGGAAACGCGGTGCGTGGAGATGCGGACGCTGGGTTGTTTTTCGGTTTCTTTACAAATGCGGACCATCGCTTCCACCACTTTGACCGGGTATCTGCCGGATGCGGTTTCGGCCGACAACATGATGGCGTCGGTGCCGTCGACGATGGCGTTGGCGACGTCGAATACCTCGGCGCGGGTTGGAATCGGGTTCTCGATCATCGATTCCATCATTTGCGTCGCGGTGATGACCGCTCTTTTCAGCTCCCGGGAACGTTTGATCAGATATTTCTGCGCTTCCGGCAGGCGGGCGTCGCCGATTTCGACGCCAAGGTCGCCGCGGGCGACCATGATCGCATCGGAAGCGAGTATGATTTCGTCGATCACTTCCATCGCTTCGGCGCGTTCCACCTTGGCGACGATGCTGGCGTGGCAGCCTTCGGCTTCCACCAAGCGGCGGGCTTCGTTGAGGTCATCGGCACAACGGGGGAAGGAAATGGCGACGTAATCGGCCTGAATTTTGCCGATGGTCTTGATGTCCTCTTTGTCTTTTTCGGTCAGCGCAGCGGCGGATAGGCCGCCACCGAGTAGGTTGATGCCTTTATTGTTCGACAGGTCGCCGCCGACCACGACGGTACAATCGACCCGTTTACCGTCGGTTTTGACTACATCCAACACCACTCGTCCGTCGTCCAGCAGCAAGCGGCTGCCGGGATGGACTTCGGCCGCTAATGGTTCGTAGGTGATGCCGATTTGCGTGTTGTCGCCGTCGTTCTCGCCCAGATTGATATCCAGCGCGAAAGCCTGGCCTTCCTCCAGCCAGACTTTGGTGTCCTTGAAACGCGCAATGCGAATCTTAGGGCCTTGCAGGTCGCACAGAATACCGACGCGGCGGCCGGTTTTCTTGCTCAATTCGCGGACCCGGTTGGCTCGGTCGATGTGATCCTGGGCGGAACCATGGGAAAAGTTCAAGCGTACCACGTCCAGACCGGCTTTGAACAAACCCTCCAGAACGCCGGGTTTATCGGTTGCCGGGCCTAATGTGGCCAGGATTTTTGTTCTTCGTAGCATAGGTTATTTTAAGGATCTTATTTTGCGTTAACTAATGCAACCGTCGTATCCAGCATACGGTTGGAGAAGCCCCACTCGTTGTCGTACCAGGACAGCACCTTGACGAAATTGCCGTTGATGACCTTGGTCAAGGTCTTGTCGTAAGTCGAGGACGCGGGGTTGTGGTTGAAATCGATGGAGACCAGGGGTTTCGCATTGATATTCAGAATGCCTTTCAACGGGCCTTCGGAAGCAGCGGTCAGAATGTTGTCGATTTCTTCCTTGCTGGTGGCGCGGCTGGCTGTGAAGGTCAAGTCGACCACGGAAACGTTGATGGTCGGAACGCGGATCGCGAAGCCGTCCAGTTTGCCCGCCATTTCCGGCAACACCAGGCCGACCGCAGCCGCAGCACCAGTTTTGGTCGGGATCATCGATTGCGTCGCGGAACGGGCGCGGCGCAGGTCGGAGTGATACACGTCGGTCAATACCTGGTCGTTGGTATAAGAGTGAATCGTGGTCATCAGGCCTTGCTCTATTCCGATGGTATCGATCAACGGTTTGACCAGCGGGGCCAGGCAGTTGGTGGTGCAGGAGGCGTTGGAGATAACGCTGTCGGAGGCTTTCAGCGTTTCGTGGTTGACGCCGTAAACGATCGTCGCATCGACATCGTTGCCGCCCGGAGCCGAAATGATCACTTTTTTCGCACCTGCTTGAAGATGCGCCGAAGCCTTCGCTTTGCTGGTGAAAAAACCGGTACATTCGTGGACCACGTCGATGCCCAACTCACCCCAAGGCAGTTTGGACGGATCTCTTTCCGCCAACACTCTGATTTTGTCGCCGTTAACGACCAGGTAGTCGCCCTCGACGCTGATTTCACCGGGGAATTTGCCATGTGCGGTATCGTATTGAGTCAAGTGAGCGTTGGTTTCGGCGTCGCCCAAATCGTTGATTGCGACGATTTGAATCTCGTCGGTGCGTCCCGATTCATACAATGCTCGAAGCACGTTACGTCCGATACGGCCATAGCCGTTGATTGCAACTTTGATTGCCATAGAATGTTCTCCGGAGTGAAAGTGAGATACTTAAGAAATATGCCGAGAGGCACTTGGAAAATTCCCTTACTATAACAAAGTTGCGCTATAGTCGTCTATATAGACAGCGTGTTAAACGGGAGTGAACAGTTGCGATTCCCGGTCAAACTGTTAGCATGGAAAAAACCAATATCGATCTTGAATTTTTATCCAGAGGATTTATGAAACGGCGTGAATTTCTAACGAAGGCGGGTTCCGGCTCGTTGCTGGCCGGCGCGGCGTTGACCGTGCCGGCAGTAGCGGGAACGGCCGAATTTAAATGGAAAATGGTGACGGCCTGGCCGAAAAACTTCCCCGGCCTTGGGACTAATGCCAACTTGTTGGCGAAAATGATCGGCGACATGAGCGGCGGACGAATTCAGGTCAAGGTTTATGGGGCAAGAGAGCTTGTGCCGGCGTTCGAGGTGTTCGATGCGGTCTCCAAGGGCACTGCCGAAATGGGCCATGCCGGAGCCTATTACTGGAAAGGTAAAGCCGAGGCCACTCAGTTCTTTTCCGCCGTGCCGTTCGGCCTGACCGCCCAGGAAATGAATGCTTGGTTGTACTACGGCGGCGGCCTGGAGTTGTGGCGCGAGTTGTATAAGCCGTTCGGTATCATTCCGGCGGCAACCGGCAATTCCGGTGTGCAGATGGCGGGTTGGTTCAATCGTGAAATCAAGACGGTGAACGATCTGAAAGGGCTGAAAATGCGCATTCCGGGATTGGGCGGCGAGGTGTTGCGTCGGGCCGGAGGCACTACGGTGAATATGCCGGGCGGCGAGTTGTTTACCTCCTTGCAGTCCGGTGCGATCGACGCCACCGAATGGGTGGGCCCTTATAACGATCTGGCCTTCGGTTTTTACAAAGTGGCCAAATATTATTATTATCCGGGATGGCACGAGCCGGGTTCGACCATGGAGGCGTTGATCAACGAACAAGCATTCAACGGGTTGCCCGCCGATCTCCAGCAGATCGTACTGGTGGCCTGCAAGGCGGCCAATATGGATATGATTTCCGAATATACCGCGCGCAACAACCAAGCCTTGGATACGTTGATCAACAAGCATAAGGTTAACGTGTTGCCGCTACCGGACGAGGTGCTGAAGACGTTGCGGCAATTATCGGAACAGGTGGTTGGCGAGCTGGCGGGTAAAGACCCGTTGGCGAAAAAAATCTATGACTCGGTGACCCTCTTCCGCAGCCAGGTCACGCGCTGGGGTAACGTGTCGGAGCAGGCGTTTTTAAAAGCCAGGTCTTTGTAACCGTTGGATCGCTGCCGTGTCAGGTCCTTAACGGCGGCAGTTCCATTTTTCTGCGTTCTAAATCTGCACCGAGTGGTCGGCCAGCTTGATACATTCGAACATCAGTTTGTCGACGCATCGTTCGGAATGGTTGCCGGCGAACTGCAGTCCGCATTCGTGGCGTTCCCGGATATGCTTGATCAAGCCGTGTATGGAGATCGGAACGCCGGACTGCGGCATGGTGATGTCTATCTTGATTTCGCCATGGTCGATCGAGTTGTGCAGCGGCTGGTTGAGGCGTATCTTGATGCCGCGGTAACTGATGTCGACCACTTCACCCTCCAGTAAGATGCCGTCGTCCACGTCGCTAATCGGACCGATCCGGATGCATGCCCGAACGCCGTGCGGTTTGAATCTTGGGTGTTTGCGTTTTTCGATTTCCATGGCGGTTCCCTGGATCCGGCGGGAAAGTTGAGTATAGGCGTTAATTCGCCGAAACGTAAAGCTAAATCGAGCGTTGACGCATAGGCGGGCCTTCCGGTGGCGATTTTTTAAAAATCCGCTGTGGCAGCAGCGATTCCCGGTGGTTCGTTTCGAAAAAACATTCAAAGCACAACCGGTGCCAGGTGAACATTGCCGATTTGTAACCCTGTGCCTTGGTTGCTGAACTTCTGTCGAATACCGAGGAGGCCTTTGTGACATCTCCGGGTTAATCGTCGTTTCGGCGTTTGCGGCTGTCGGTGATGCGGGTCTCGGTTTGTTGTTTGTATTGCAGGTAATGCATGGCATGCGCTTGCTCGATCGTACTGACCCCGAGCAGATGGGCGGGTACGTCGATTTCGTTGATGTGAAACGGATAATAGTCGTGGTTGCGCCGGAAAGCCAGAATGTGTTCCCTGGTCGAGTAAAACGCATCGTCGCCGGCGGTCGACGAGTACTTCCGGTCGTTGCAGAAGATCGTCGGCGATCCGTTACGTTCCGCAGTGGGGGAGACCGTGATCCGGATGTTAAGCTCTTTAAAGGAGTCCTGCGGCTTGAATTTGACGGCATGGCAGGAAACGATGCCGGCGGAGTTTTTCTGAATTTCGAAAATGCGGATAGCGGCGTTGCCGGATATTTTCGAACGCTCGACCAGCGTTTTCAGGAAGAAGTAATAGTCGGTAAGAACATGTTCCGGCTTGCTATCGGTATGCTGGCGGGTAAACAGGGCGGCTTTTTCGTCGATGACGTAGACCGCGATATGTTTGTCCGAGGCGTGAAAGAAAATCTGTATCGTATCGGGCGCGCTATGCGCGTACAGATACGGGATGAAGGTATTGCTCAACACGTGATGGTCGAAAAACAACGGGGCGTAGCGTTGTTGCGTTGCCGATAATTCGCGCAACAGGGCATCGTTGGTTTCCAGTTTGCGGTAAGCCAATTGCCGGGATAGCCGGCTGAACAAATAGTAGCTGCTTTTAGCCGGGGCGATATAGCGCCAATTCGAATTCGGATCGCCGAAGAATTTGATCAACTGGCTGAACAAGACCTTGATGCGCAGAATGATGCTTTTGGCCCGTAGCGGAGTATGGCAGATGACTTCCAGTCTTTCACCGCTCACCGGAAGCTGGCTATGGTTGAACAGCTCGGTGAGGCAATGGAAAAAGCCTTCCGTATCGCGGAATTTCGCAAGACTGACCTCGCCCCAGCTGGATAGCGAAATGCGGTCGATGCGTTGTACGAAACTTAGGCGGTTTTCGCCGTAACTCAACGGATCGGAGCGCTCGCTCATGACGATCTGGCCTTCTTCGCCGGTTTCCGGCAAGTCCTCGCCGAGATTCACGAACAATAACGAGGCCAGGAATTGATTGGGATGCTTGTATGCATCGAGCATTTCGTCATCGGATTTCTTGTGCGCGGAAAAAAAGCGCTGCAACCGGTCCAGGATCAATTGCGTTTCGGTAAAGTTGATTCTTAGGCTGCTCGAGTGGAGGTGTATTTTTACTCGGTCCTGATACAAACCGTTTAGCACCAGCCAGCACAACAGTCCCAACAGGCTTTCCCCTTCCTTTACCGGTTGGGCGTCGACCTTTTGCGGATTCCTGACGTAACCGCGGTACAAATGCCACAGCGGCTCGGCGTGTTCCTGGTCGATTTCGACCAGCGACAACTCGTCCTCTTTCTTTTGAATGTTGCCGCGCGTCGTGATGATCTCCACTTTTCCGGGTTTATGCTCCAGGTAGGCGTGCAGTTTGCGGCCGATCAGCTTCAAATCCTGATTGTTGTGGTAATCCCCTTCGACGTGCTGGCCGGCGAAGCGCACAATCATGCGCAAGCATTGTTTGAGTTGGTCGCGAATGACGGCATGTTCTTCGGTGGCTTTGTGGACGTCCCAGAAACGGTGTCTGCTGAAGTTGAGCAGCAGATCGTCGGGCCAGCGCCACTGGCGGGCGATTTCCTGCAAGTAGCCCTCCCGCAGCGAACGGGCTTGTGGGTCCAAGGATTTCGGCGAATCGCCCATGATTTTCAGATAAAAGCACTGCCTCGATAGCGCCAGCCTTCTTTGCGAGGCGACCAGATGCAGATATTCCTCGACTTTTTCGTAAATCAACAAATAGGGGTCCAGTTTGTCGATATCGAATTCGCCCTGGTAGACGGCTTTTTTCAGGCTTCGGCTAATCCATTGCGGATGAGGATATTCGCTCGCGTAACATTCCATCAGGAACAGTTTCAGCAGCGACTTGTAAGGCGAGCCCAGGGATTTGTAGATATGCCATAACGTCGCGCTGATAAACTCCTCTGCGGGAACGGCTTCCAGGCCGCCGAAATCGATGACGTCGCGGGACGAAATGAAGCGGTTGGTGAGCAGATGATCGACGTAAGCGCTGTAGTTGTCCTCCTGATGCGGCGGCACGATCCACCAGGCAGGCGCCTTGCCGGCCAGATAAATGGCGGTGCGGTAAAACTCCTCCAGCAGCAAATAATGCTGGGTTTGGCCGCTGCTTTCGGTGGAGATCGGCGCGTTCTCGCCGCGGCGGAACTGTTCGCCGTTCATCAAGAAGAAATGGACCTCCAAATTCAGCGTCTGCGCCCATTTTTCGACGGCCTGCGCCTTTTGTTGCAGTTCGCTTATTTCCTCGGCGCCCAGGCTTGCGCTGTGGCACAGCCAGATATCCATGTCGCTGGTCTTGGAAAAGGCGATGCTGCCGACGCTGCCCATCAGAAAGATGCCTTCTATCGCGTATTCTCTGAGCGCCTTGCGGGCATAGCGGTAGCTCTTGGAAAATTGCTTGGCCGCCAGAATGGCGGTTTTGTTGGGGCTATAGTCGGGGATGCCGGAAGGCGTTTCGGTGGACACAAAGCCGGGCAACAGCGGCTGGTTTTGATGAAAAATCAACGGCAGCAATTGCAAGAATATCCGTTGCCGGGGCTGCAGAAAATTCTGTACGCTGTGCAGCCGATATTGGTTGAGGTTCTTGAAACGCTGAATTACCGCATACAGGTCCTTGCTGCTGATTTCTTCGCCTGGTGAGCCGAGATTGATGGGCGGATAGTGTCTTTTCAAAGTCGTAGCGGCAAGGTGATGATTTTCTTATTCAATTATAGAAAATCATAGCGGCAGGTGGAAAGATAACTGAACAAAGCGGGAGTTATCGCCGTGATAACATTTAAAGCGGCTCAAACAGGCATGACCGATTTCGATCTGCAGGCTGCGGGAGAAAGGGACGTCCAGGATCTGTAAAAAAAGAGTGCGGATAACGCCGGCATGGGTAACCACCAATACCCGCCGGCCGGGATATGCGTCCAAAATCCGTTGCCAGCCGGCGTCGACGCGCTTCCTGAAAGCGGCCTGATTTTCGCCGTTCGGCGGGGGATGGCGCGCAGGATCGTCGTAATAGCGCCGCAATGCCGAGGAATCAAGGTCGTTGATTTGTTCGGCGGTCTTGCCTTCCCAGTCGCCGAAATCGATTTCTTGGAAGTTGTCGTCTATCCGTAGCGGGACGTTTTGGCGGCGACTCAGTTCCTGCGCAAACTCCAGGCAGCGCAGCAGCGGCGAACTCACAATAAAATCGCCCCGCCAATCGGCGGTTTGCCGCCGCATTTGGGCAAGGCCTTGTTCCGTCAGCGGATCGTCGGTGCGGCCCCGGTAACGGGCTCCGCCCCGCACTTCTCCGTGGCGAAGCAAATCGACGGTGGTCGTTTTCACGCGTCCGCCAGCAGCGCTCTGGCTTCCTTGATCGCCATCCGGACTCTGTTCGGGGCGGTGCCGCCGACGTGATCGCGGGCGGCTACCGAGCCTTCCAGTTTGAGAATTTCGAACACGTCGTCGGTGATGCGGTCGGAAAAGCGCTGCAGTTCCGCCAGCGAAATGTCCGCCAAATCGCGGCCGCTGTCGATGCCCAGGCGCACTGCCTGGCCGACCACTTCGTGGGCATCGCGGAACGGCATGCCTTTGCGCACCAGATAATCGGCCAGATCGGTGGCGGTAGCGAAACCTTGCTTAGCGGCGCGGTACATATTGTCTTTCTTGGCGCGGATTTTCGGCAGCATGTCGGCGAAAGCGCGCAGGCAATTGATCAGCGTATCGGCGGTATCGAACAGCGGTTCCTTGTCCTCCTGATTGTCTTTGTTATAGGCCAGCGGCTGGCTTTTCATCAGCATCAGCAACGAGACCAAGTGGCCGGTGACGCGGCCCGACTTGCCGCGCACCAACTCCGGGACGTCGGGGTTTTTCTTTTGCGGCATGATCGACGAGCCGGTGCAAAACGCATCCGGGATGTCGATGAAGTCGAACTGGGCGCTGGACCACAGCACGAGTTCCTCGGAGAAGCGCGACAAATGCAACATGATCAGGCTGCCGGCGGCGGCGAATTCGATGGCGAAATCGCGGTCGCTGACCGAATCCAACGAGTTGTTGGAGGGACGGCTGAAGCCCAACAATTCGGCGGTCAAATGGCGGTCGATCGGGTAGCTGGTGCCGGCCAGCGCCGCGGCGCCGAGCGGCATGATGTTGATCCGTTTCAAACAATCCTGCAAGCGTTCGCGGTCGCGGTTGAGCATTTCGAACCAGGCCATCAAATGATGTCCGAAGGTGACCGGTTGGGCGACCTGCAGGTGGGTAAATCCGGGCATGATGGTGTCCGCTTCCTGATCGGCCAAATCGAGCAGCGCGTTCTGCAGGCGGGTCAGTTGTCCCAGAATGGCGCCGGTTTCGTGGCGCAGGTACAGCCGGATATCGGTGGCGACTTGGTCGTTGCGGGAACGCCCGGTGTGCAGTTTCTTTCCGGCGATGCCGATCAGTTCGGTCAGCCGCGCCTCGATGTTCATGTGTACGTCTTCTTGCTTGATCGACCAGGCGAACTCGCCGTCGGCGATTTCTTTGCTGATCTGCGCCAGGCCGCTTTGAATGTCGGCCAATTCTTGGCAGCTCAGTATGCCAATTTTGCTCAGCATTTCGGCATGCGCCAACGACCCTTGAATGTCTTGCTGCGCCATGCGCTGATCGAAGTCGACGGATGCGGTAAACACTTCGACGAAAGCGTCGGTTGCCTCGGCGAATCGTGCGCTGGAAAGCTTTTCGGTGTTAACGGTGGTCATGTTCGGTCATCGGGTTGGAAGATGGAAATGGCAAATTATACCGAGAAACGCCGTGTTTGTTTGCCTCTGGATTCGGCATGGCCGAATCAGTAAATGTTGTCGATCATGTTTTTGAACCAACGAGGTCGGAACAAGACGACGTACAGCCCGATCGTTGCGGTCAAAGGAACCGGTCCGATGTCGATCAACATCAACACGATAAAAATGAGGCCGTATTTGAATCTGCAATAGAAATTTACCAATGTCGCACCGTATGTTAGTCGTTGATGTAATAATCCCGGTTTTATCGCTTCTCCGTACTTGCCGGTCGCCGCCTGTCGATGCGGTCCCGGCCGCGCGCTATCGGCTGATCGAGCAGTCTTGGACAGTGGCTAGGCGTAAACGCCACACTTTTCGGACGGCCGATTGAACTGGGGCTGGACAATGCAATCCTATCAGTACATTATTGAATGCAAAAGGAGTCTGCCGGCCATGCGAAAATTGTTCTTGTTACCGCTGTTACTTGTGCTGAGTTCCTGCGCCACGGTCAATGTCGATGTCGATTATGACGAAGCGGCCGATTTCAGTCACTTATATCAATATGCCTGGCTGGAAGACAAGCCTCCCGCCTCCGGAAACAAGCTGCTCGACAGCAATAGTCTGCTGCACGATCGTATTCGTAACGGCGTCGACCAGTGGTTCAAGGATCACGGTTACCTAAAGAGCGACGTCAAGGAAGCCGATTTTCTCGTGCTGTATCGAATGGTGGTTGAAAACAGAACCCGGGTTACCGTGCTGAATCCTTATTACGATTACCCCTACAGCTGGCGATTCGGATACCAGCGAGGTTTTTATTCCTCCTTCGCGTGGAGTTATTACCCGGAACAGCGGGTCTACGAGTACCAGCGCGGTACCCTGGTAATCGACATAGTCGATCCGAACAGCAAAAAACTGATGTGGCGCGGTATGTCGTACGACGATATCAGCCCGAATACCAGCCAAAAAAAGAAGCAGCGCTACGTCGAGCGCGCCATTCGCTCGATCTTGTCGCGGTTTCCGCCGTTGAGCGGGGCCGAGGAATAGTTGGCGCGGGCAACACGGCAGGCGGGAGTTGCCGAATTGTTGGCGGTCGCCGATCGCCTTTTCGCCGTTCCGCGGCCGCAACACTTCACCGATTATCGGCATTGTTGCGAGTGCGCCGAGCACGACCGCACGCTGCAAGCCTTCGATCCCCGCACCATCGGTTTGGAGCAGTTGGGTAACGCGGCCTGGGACCCGTTGTGTTTTGCCGGCAACGAAGCATTCAAATATTATTTTCCCGCCTCGCTACGATTGGCTTTGACCGGAAGCGGAGAAGACTATTATATCGATCAATTTTTGTTCCATCTGATCGCCGACGGTCCAAGGAACAGGCGTTGGGCCGCCTTTAGCAAGCGCCAGCGCAGTTTCGTCGTCGCCGTTCTAGAATGGTTGCTGGAGCAGCGGTGCGGCGAAATCGAACGCAACCGCGACGGCGAACATTTGTTGCAGGCTCATCAGATCTGGTCGGACAACGGTTGACTCCACGTCGGCTGTTTCCGCCGTTCGAGACCGGCGGCGTCGGAAACGACGGAACATCGGTAACAGGCCGCAGTTTAAGGAAGGTCTGAATCAATCGGTCCTGCACTTCCCGGCGCTCGGTTACTGACGATGCGATTTTTCTTGACGTTACAAAATCAATCGCCGAACGAGATTGATGGTGGCCGCGCTTCCCTGTTTTCCGGGAAATACCGAGTGGATCGGTATCCCCGTAAACGCTGTAATTTCGTCGTCATATTTTCTTGCTACCGTGTGAAACCGTCTTTACCGCGACCGGCGGGTCTGCTTTGCCGGTTTGGCGGCTAACCTTTCGATACGGCTTGTTCCGTTGAAAACACCCGCCCCGAGTTAAGGGGGGAGGTGTGGTTTCAACCCGGACTAAAACGCAAACTATTGTTCATGAAGATTACCCAGATTATCCGTTTGGTGACGGTCGTTCTCGCTATGGTGCTCGTTTTTTTTATCGTCACCGTCAGTTGGTCGCTTAACCATTTAAGCGGTGCATTCCGGACGGTAGAAAAATACGGCAGTCTGCGAACCCAGGTGACTGCGCGGATTCATATGCCGATCAACGCCTATCTCGCTACCGGCGATGCGGCGCTGTTGAGCGAAATTGAAGCCAATATTCGCAGTATGCAGGTAACCGCGCGGCAAGACGAAGTGCTGCCGGTGAATGCCCGCGGCGTGTTTTTGGAATTGCTGGAGTCGCTGGGGCAGGCGCTGGTCGGCGACCTGCGGGCGGCCGGAAAAATGGCCGATCCGCAGATCTTACTGGTCAATAACGAAAATCAGCTGGCCGGCGAAATCGATTCGCTGCTGGGTGTTGTTGAGCGCTCCAATACCCTCGATGCGGCGGATAAACTTAGGTATTACAAGTCCATGGGGCAAATGCTGTTTACGCTGCAGCGATTGGCGTCTACCCGGCAAAACTATTTCGTCAATCAGCGCGAAGCGGCGCTGAATACGATCGAAACCTATTTGCGGGAATTGGCGGAGCATGCCGACCGGCTGAGCGGATATCAGCCCCTCGGCGTCGCTTCTGCGGGCAACAGCGAAGACGAGATGGCCGATTTGTTGGGATGGAACGACGGCGGCGGTGGGACAAGCGGCGATGCCGGTCGGGAACATCTGTCCGAAATGGTGTCGCTGATCAAACGTTATCCGAAGGATTTACGCAATGCCCGGAGTTTTATCGAACAAAAAATCGCCGGGCGCAACAAGACGGCAGAAAGGATGCTGACGCTGCAGCAACGGCTGGAGCAACTGGGCCAAACCGTCACCGCGGATTACCAGCAGACGGAGCGTACGTTATACGCCATGCTTTTCGTCAGCTGGGCCTTGATTATTGCCATCGGCGTGGCGATGGTGCTGCTGCTGAGGCACATCGCGGCGATCACCAATCAAACCAGCGACCACGTCAACAAGCTGGCCTCCGGCGACTTGCATTCCTCGTTTGTTGTTTCCAGCACAATTTCCGAAGTCGCCCAACTGAAAAATGCTATCGCTCAATTGAAAGATTATTTCAAACATCTGATCGGCAATATCCATCGGGAGACGGCTACCCTGGATCGCTGTCGACAGGACGTTATCGAAGGCAGTCGGCAAATGGAACGGATCGTGGCCGAGCAGCAAACGCTCAGCGTTGCCTCGGCGGAGCAGATGAATCAACTGTTGTCATCGTTTCAGGAGGTCGCGCGCAACGCCGGCGAAACCCATCATACGACGACTTCGGCGCGGGAAGGCATCGAAGACGGCGCGGATAAAATGGAAACCAGCCGCGCCCAAGTGACGGCATTGGCGGATGTTATGGACGAGACGGCGGCGTCGTTGCGGCATTTGCAACAGGATGCCAAGGCGATCGAAGGCGTGTTGGGTGTTATTCGGGGCTTTACCGAACAAACGAATTTGCTGGCGTTGAACGCGGCGATCGAGGCGGCGCGCGCCGGAGAGCACGGGCGCGGTTTCGCGGTAGTCGCCGACGAAGTGCGCAAGTTGGCATCGCATACCGCGTCGTCGGCCGATGAAATTTCGCTGCTGGTGGAAAAACTCAACGCGGCCACCGGGAAGACGGTCGGCTTCATGCAGCGCCAACAGGCGGCGGTGGCTCGGACTGTCGAGGCGGTTGACGTGGTCGGCCGGGCGTTTGCCGCGATTCGCGGGGCGATCAACGACATCCACGAAAAAAATGCGCTGATCGCGGCGGCCGCCGAACAGCAGTCGGCGGTTGCCGAGGAAGTCGCGCAGGGTATACGCAGTGGTGCCGATGCGGCAGGCAAATCGCTGCAGGAAGCGCAAAGTAACAAAAGCAGCGCCGACGCATTGAATCGGGTCGGCGAGAATTTGCAGGCATTGGTGAGCCAGTTTTCCCTCCGCTAAAATAGCCGAATTTAGCGGTATTTCCCGGCGTGCCGGGTTGCACGACCAACAGCAACCGCGTCGGGCGGGCGAGTGTGCGGGGTTAACGGAAAGTGTATCTTCCTGGACGCTGGCAAATCCGGAAGCGATTGCTGCGGTTTCTTTCTAAACGGGGCTCTAGCCCGGATATTTCATGAAGGGAACGGAATTTCTGGAAAATCGGGCGAAGAAGGTTGGACAAGCATCACGAAAGCCATAGCCAGCTCCGGCTTGAGTGATTTTGTTCAAGATTCGAAGTCCGTTAGTTCAGAAAACCATTCAGGCACAAACTGTGCCCGATAAACATGAGTCATATTGACCACAAGACTTTGGCTTTACACGCGCATTTCAAATACCAAGGCCGCCTTTATGAAATGTCCGGGCTAGGGTCGTTGCCAGGTTTACTCCAGCGCGACCGGAATCTGTTTTCCGACCGCGGAGTTAACGCGACGCATCAATGTCGGTGAGGCGAAGCGGAGCACTATCGATGCGAAACGGCGGTGGTGCGATTATAATTTTCAGCATACGTTCCTCGTCGCCAAGGTTTATGATTGCAGAATCCTCTTTCAGTCGTCTCGATTACGCGTTTGCCCGGTTTTTGGGTCAACGCTCGGCGCTGCGAGGAAAGCAGCGTGAAATGTTCGTCGCTCTGGTCGCGCAACTGTCGGCGCAACAGTCCGGCGGCCACAGTTGCCTTCGGGTCGCGGAGGAGGATGAAGCGTTGTTGCTGGCTTCCGGCTTGGTTTCCGATTCGGGACGGACGCCGTTGGTGCTGGAACGAAACCGGCTTTATTGCCAGCGTTATTGGTTTTATGAGTCGCGCCTGGCCCGGCAAATCCGTCGATTGTGCGGCAGGCGCTACCGGGTAGCCGATCTCGAAAATGTTCTGGTTCGTTATTTCGGTAGCGCGAGCGACGGCGTCGACTGGCAGCGAGAGGCGGCCGGAAAGGCTTTGACGCAAGCTTTCAGCATCGTCACCGGCGGGCCCGGAACCGGAAAAACCACGACGGTCGTGAAAATACTGGCGTTGCTGCTGGAGACCGCCGAAGCGCCTCTGCATTTCGCGTTGGCGGCACCAACCGGTAAGGCGGCAATGCGGTTACAGGAGTCGATCGGCGCCAATACCGCCGCGTTGCCGTGCCCGGAACAGGTCAAGCAATCTATTCCCGACAAAGTGACGACAGTGCATCACTTGTTGGGTTCGCGTCCGCCATCTCCTTATTTCAGGCACGATGCCTCGTCGCCGTTGGCCCACGATTTGTTGGTGGTCGATGAGGCCTCGATGATCGACTTGGCCCTGATGAGCAAGCTGGTGGATGCCCTCAAGCCCGGGGCAAGGCTCATTTTGTTAGGCGACAAGGACCAGCTGGCCTCGGTCGAGGCCGGCGCGGTGCTGGCGGACTTGACCGCCGCGTTACCCGAGAATACGCTCGAATTGCAGAGGGCTTACCGTTTTCAAGGCGAGATCAAACAACTGGCCGACGCCATCAACCGACAACAGGGCGAGCAGGCCTGGCGTTTGCTGCAAAACGGGGATTCGGCGACCGCCCTGTTATCGGAAGATCCTGTTGCCTTCGTCGTCCGCCAATACAGCCGTTACCTGCGATTAATCGACCGCGGGTCCGAGATCGAGGAAGTGTTCGCCGAGTTCAATCGTTTCCATGTCTTATGTTCCAATCGGCTTGGCCCACTTTCGGTAGCGGATATCAATCATCGGGTCGAACAGCGCTTGGCCGAGCGACGTCGGATAGACCCGCAAGGGCAATGGTATGTCGGCAGGCCGGTGCTGGTGGTCGAAAACAGTGCGGCGATGCAGCTATACAACGGGGATATCGGGTTATGTCTCAGAGACCGGGCGTCGGGGCAATTGCGGGTGCTCTTTATGCGTCCGGACGGTACGGTCAAGTCGGTTCTTCCGGGCCGGCTGCCGCGCTGCGAAACGGTCTACGCGATGACGATACACAAGAGCCAGGGATCGGAATTCGAGAGCGTATTGCTGGTTTTGGGCGAGCGCTTGAGTCCGCTGTTGACGAAAGAGTTGCTTTATACCGGCGTTACCCGGGCGAAAAAAGAGGTTAAGGTCGTTGCCGCGGAGGACGTCTTTGTGGCGGCAGTAACGCAGAAAGTGCTCCGAAACAGCGGTTTGGCCGAGAAGCTGCTGGCTCCCGGAGCGGCAGGTGCGACCGGCGACCGTTGATCCTGGTTGCCGCCGTCGCGGTTAGTGGTTTCGTTGTACCGAAAAACGGGCCAGCAATTCCAGGGCCTGTTTGTATTCGGAATCGGGTAAACAATCTAATGCGTTGATGGCTTTTTGCGCCGCGTCGTCGGCGCAGCGTTCGGTGTATTCGATGGCGTTGGTGGCCTTGACGATTGCATAGACTTCGGCAAACGCATCGCGCGAGCCCTGCCGGATGGCATTGATGACAACGTCGGCCTGCTCTTTACTGCCGTGCTGGATGGCGTGGATCAGCGGCAGCGTTGGTTTTCCCTCGGCCAGATCGTCGCCCAGGTTTTTCCCCAGATCTTCGCTGTTGGCTTTGTAATCCAAGGCGTCGTCGATCAATTGGAAGGCAACGCCCAATTCCTGGCCGTAGGTCGCCAGCGCTTCCTCGGTTTTTCGGCCGGCGCCGGAAATCACCGCCGCCAGACGGGTGGCGGCGCTAAACAGGATGGCGGTCTTGCGGGCGATCACTTCCAGATATTTTTGTTCCGTGGTTTCCGGATTGTTGCAGTTCAAAAGTTGCAGCACTTCACCCTCGGCGATGGCGGTCGTGGTCTTCGACAATATCTCCATGACCCGCATGTTGTTGGTGCCGACCATCATCTCGAATGCGCTGGAATAAAGATAATCGCCGACCAGCACGCTGGCGGCATTGCCCCAAACGGCGTTGGCCGAATCCTTGCCGCGCCGCAATTCCGACTCGTCGACGACATCGTCGTGCAGCAACGTGGCGGTATGGATGAACTCGATGACCGCGGCCATCACCAGATGGTTGTGGTTGACTTCACCCAATGCCTTGGCGGCGAGCAGCAACAGCATCGGACGCAGCCTTTTGCCGCCGCTGCCGATGATGTAATGGCCCATTTGGTTGATGAGTACGACGTCGGAACTCAGTTCGTCGATAATCAGTCGGTCGACCGCGCTCGCTTCGGCTGCAGTCAGGTCTTTGATCGAATTAAAGTCGATCGGTGCCGAAGCGTTGAGTGAATCTTCTACTGCCATTCTGGATTTATTTGGTTTCGCGATTCCTGAGTGGAATATTAAAATAACCCGCCATGCTATTTAAAAATAGGGGCTGGTGTCAATAACTTTGATGTGTTATTTTATGCGCGGTGTCGTATGCGGTCTAAATTAATGTTTGACGACATTTTTGATTCTAAATATAATTGTCTGTTCTCTTTTAACAGATTTAATGCTTGATGGAGCTTGCGCTGATGTATGCGGTAATTCAAACGGGTGGTAAACAGTACCGAGTCGAAGAGGGTGCTACCTTAAAAATCGAAAAACTTGAACTGGGGGCAGGCGACAGCGTGGAGTTTGATAAAGTACTGCTGGTGCAATCGGACAATGCTGTTAAAGTCGGTCAGCCGTATGTGGAAGGCGGCAAGGTGACTGCGGAAGTGGTCTCCCAGGGCAGGCATAAAAAAGTTAAAATCATTAAATTCAGAAGACGTAAGCACCACATGAAACAAATGGGTCATCGTCAATACTACACAGAAGTCAAGATTACTGGCATTTCTGCATAAACACAAAGGGGTTCGAAAATGGCTCATAAGAAAGCGGGTGGTAGTACCCGGAACGGACGCGATTCCAATGCGCAGCGGCTTGGCGTGAAGCGTTTTGGCGGTCAAGCGGTGAAAGCGGGCAACATTCTGGTTCGTCAGCGAGGTACCAAATTCCATGCCGGCGACAACGTGGGCATGGGCAAGGACCATACTCTGTTCGCGACGGCGGATGGAAATGTGGTTTTCGAAGTAAAAGGTCCTAAAAACCGGAAATACATCAGCATTTCGGCCGCGTAACATGCCATGATGCTGTGACTGCAGCGCGCAAGGAATCTGACAAAAGCCTCGTCCCGTTGTGACGGGGCTTTTTTGTTTATATCGGTAAGACCATGAAATTTGTAGACGAAGCGGAAATCCGCGTAGAAGCGGGGGACGGAGGCAGCGGCATCGCGACCTTTCGTCGGGAAAAATTCATCCCCCTGGGCGGGCCGGACGGCGGCGACGGCGGCGACGGCGGTAGCGTATATTTGGTGGCTACCGAAAACGTCAATACCTTGGTGGATTTTCGCTACCATTCCGTGCACCGCGCGCAGCGCGGCCAGAATGGCATGGCGCGAAATTGCACCGGGCGCAAGGGCGATGACTGTACGGTGCCGGTACCGCCGGGGACCGTGGTGTACGAAGCCGAGACCGGCGAGAAGATCGGCGATTTGACCGAGGTCGGGGAGCGCTTGCTGGTGGCGAAGGGCGGTTTTCACGGCTTGGGGAATACCCGTTTTAAGAGCAGCGTCAACCGCGCTCCTCAAAAATTTACCAAGGGTTCGCCCGGCGAGCAGCGGACGCTGCGTTTGGAATTGATGGTGATTGCCGATGTCGGGTTGCTGGGGATGCCGAACGCCGGTAAATCCAGTCTGATTCGCGCGGTGTCGTCGGCCCGGCCGAAGGTGGCGGATTACCCGTTTACCACGTTGCATCCGAATCTGGGAGTGGTCAGGATCGATGACATGCGCAGTTTTGTCATCGCCGACATTCCCGGCGTTATCGAGGGGGCTGCGGACGGAGCCGGTTTGGGGTTGCAATTCTTGCGGCACCTCTCCCGAACCGGGCTATTGCTGCACGTGATCGACGTGGCGCCTTATGAGAGCGCGGAGGAACCGTTGGAAGCGGCAACAAAGATTATCCGCGAACTCGAAAATTGGAGCGCCGAATTGGCCGGTAAACCGCGTTGGCTGGTGTTGAACAAGGTCGATCGTCTGCCCGAGGAGGAGGTCGGCGAGCGCTGCCGGCAAGTCGTGGAAGGTTTGGCCTGGCGGGGGCCGGTGTTCACCATTTCGGCCCTGGAGCAGCGGGGTACCCGCGAGCTAATGTACGCAGTGATGGATTTTTTGGAGCAGCAGCGGGCGCAACATGAACAGAGCTGATTTCGTCAAGGCTAAGAGGGTTGTCGTCAAGATCGGTAGTTCCTTGTTGACCAATGGCGGGCAAGGGTTGAACAAGTCGGCTATCGCGTCCTGGGTCGAGCAAATGGCGGAACTCCGGTTGCAGGGCAAGGACGTGGTGTTGGTGTCCTCCGGGTCGGTGGCGGAGGGTATGAGCCGACTGAAGCTGAGAGTGCGGCCGGAGACTCTGCACGAATTGCAGGCGGCGGCGTCGGTGGGGCAGATGGGGCTGGTGCGGAATTTCGAAAATAATTTCCAGGATCATGGTTTGTTGACCGCGCAGGTGTTGCTGACCCACGACGATCTGTCGGACCGTAAGCGCTACCTGAACGCACGCAGTACCTTGTTGACTTTGCTCGATTTCGGTGTCGTACCGGTGATCAATGAAAACGACGCGGTCGCCACCGACGAAATCCGGTTCGGCGACAACGATACCCTGGGGGCGCTGGTCGCCAACCTGATCGAGGCCGATTTGTTGATTATACTAACCGATCAGACCGGTCTGTTCGATTCCGATCCGGGTCTCGATCCGGAGGCTAAGTTGATTTCCAGAGCCGGCGTCAACGATCCGGTGCTGGATGAGGTGGCCGGCGGCAGCCGCAGCGGTTTGGGGCGCGGCGGGATGTATACCAAGGTCAGGGCGGCGCGGCTGGCTGCCCGCTCCGGCGCGGCGACGGTGATCGTTGCGGGGCAGCTGGAGCGGGTGATAGCCGAAGTGGTTGCGGGTGCCGATTTGGGTACCTTTTTGGTGCCCGATATCGCGCCGATGGCGGCCAGAAAACGCTGGTTGGCAGGGCAGTTGCAAAGCAAAGGGCGGTTGGTGCTGGACGACGGCGCCGTGAAAATTTTAAAAAGCGCCGGAAAAAGCTTGTTGGCGGTGGGGGTGAAATCGGTTAAGGGAAGTTTCCGGCGCGGCGATCTGGTAAGTTGCGTGGATGCTTCGGGAGTCGAAGTCGCGCGCGGCCTAATCAATTACAATTCGGACGAAATGCTCAAGATTGCGGGAAAGTCCAGCCTGCAATTCGAGGCCTTGTTGGGTTACGCCGATTACGACGAGGTGGTACACCGCGACAACATGGTGTTGATCGGTTAATGCGCTAGTTCAGGCGGCGTCGATTGCAACCGGCGCCCACGATAAAAAAAGCCGGTAGCGGGAGCGCTGACCGGCTTTTTTCTGGGTTCCGCTTTAGTGTTAGGCCATTGCGCGAACTCTTGCGTTCAGTCTGGTTTTGCTGCGAGCGGCCTTGTTTTTGTGGATCAGGCCTTTATTGACGGCTGAATCGATAACGGGGACAGCCGTTTTGTATGCGGCTTGAGCCAACTCTTTGTCGCCGGCGTTGACCGCGGCGATTACTTTCTTAACGAAAGTGCGCAAGTTGCTGCGTTGTCCTGTGTTGCGAACACGGCTTTTCTCAGCCTGGCGCGCTCTTTTTCTAGCTTGTGGTGAATTAGCCATGATGTATTAATTTCGGTTAGTAGTGTGATACGAACCGTGCATTATCTTTTTAAATGGTATGATTGTCAACTTTTTCAGCATCGGTCAGGGAGTGTGCGTTGAGCAGGCAATTGTTTAAATCCACCGCAATCGTCAGCGGCATGACGATGATTTCCCGCATCTTGGGATTCGTTCGGGATATGTTGTTCGCCCGCATATTCGGCGTCGATTCCGGGACCGACGCCTTTTTTGTCGCCTTTAAAATCCCGAATTTTTTACGGCGATTGTTCGCCGAGGGAGCCTTTGCCCAGGCATTCGTGCCGGTTTTGTCCGATTACAAGGAGCAGGGAAGCCGGGAAGCCTTGAAGTTGTTCATCGATCGTACCGGCGGCACGCTGGCGTTGATATTGATGTTGGTGACGATAGTCGGCGTTGCCGCCGCTCCGGTGTTGATAACGATATTTGCTCCGGGATTTCTATGGGAAGGCTCTCAGTACGAATTGGCCGTGCAGATGCTGCGCATTACGTTTCCTTATTTGTTCTTTATTTCCTCGGTAGCCTTTGCGGGCGGAATCTTGAATTCGCACGGAAGATTTGCAGTGCCGGCCTTTACGCCGGTTTTTCTAAATCTGTGCATGATCGCCGCCGCGATCTGGTTGGCCCCGCTGATGCCGGAACCGGTCGTGGCGCTGGCCTGGGGAGTGTTTGCCGCCGGCGTCGTACAGCTAATGTTCCAATTTCCATCGTTGCTGCGGTTGGGTCTGTTGCCAAGGCTACGTTTCGGATTTTACGATGTGGGGGTCAAACGCATCATGACCTTGATGCTGCCGGCCATTTTCGGGGTGTCGGTTACCCAGATCAACTTGTTGCTGGATACCTTGATCGCGTCGTTCTTGGCAACCGGCAGCGTGTCCTGGCTCTATTATTCCGACCGCTTGGTGGAGTTCCCCTTGGGGGTCTTCGGTATCGCGCTGGCTACCGTCATCCTGCCGAGCCTGTCGAGGAACCATGCAGCGGACCAGCCGGAGGAGTTTTCGGGGTCGCTGGATTGGGGGTTACGTTTGGTTCTACTGATCGGCTTGCCGGCGGCCTTGGGTTTGTTTCTGTTGGCGGAGCCGATGCTGTCGACGTTGTTTCAATATCATGAATTCGGCACCGACGACGTCCGTTTGGCGGGACAGAGCTTGCGCGCCTACGCGATCGGCTTGCTGGGCTTCATTTTGGTCAAGGTGCTAGTGCCGGGATTCACTTCTCGCAAGGATACCAAAACGCCGGTACGTTACGGCGTTTACGCGATGGTCGCCAATATGGCGATGAATGTCGCTCTGGTGTTTCCGCTGGCCCACGCCGGACTCGCCTTGGCGACCTCGCTGGGGGCCTTTTTTAATGCGTCGCTATTATTGAGGCGTTTGCTCAAAGACAATGTTTACCGCCCGGGAAAGAACTGGCGAATCTTTATCTTGCGCATCGTCCTCGCCAACGAAGCTATGGCCGTGTTTCTGTATCGCTGGGTGGATGCAGAACTTTGGAACGATTGGGCGGCCGAGCAACGAATCACACAGTTGGCGCTGTGGATCGGATTGGGCGCGCTGGTCTATGCGCTGACGCTGTTGCTGTCGGGATTCCGTTTCCGGCATCTGTCGGCACGCTAGCGAGTCCCTCGAATTTGCCGTCAAGATTTGTTACAGCGCTTGGCAGTTAAGGTAGAATAGCCGTTTGTTCGAAAACGTTATTTGACATTGACAGGTATGAAAACAAAAGCAATCGGATTTATCGGTGGCGGCAACATGGCGGCCAGCCTGATAAAGGGCTTGATCGAAAGCGGACATTCCCCCAAGCAGATTTGGGTTTCCGACATTAATGCCGAGACCTTGCAGTCGCACGCCGCGAAACTGAAAGTCAACGTGACCAGCAATAACGACACCGTGGTCAGCGAATCGGACGTCGTCGTCTTGGCGGTCAAGCCGCAGATATTGCGCGAAGTGGCGCTTTCCATCGCGGCATCGGTGCGGCAACATCGGGTCTTGGCGGTATCGATCGCCGCCGGTATCAATCAGGACAGTCTGTCGCGGTGGTTGGGCGGGGAAACGGCGATCGTACGCTGCATGCCCAATACGCCGGCACTGGTGTTGACCGGCGCCACTGCGTTGCACGCCAACGACAACGTCGATGACGAGCAGAAAGATTTGGCGGAAAACATTCTACGTGCGGTGGGCTTGACGCTGTGGGTCGACAACGAGTGCGAACTCGATGCGGTGACCGCGGTATCGGGCAGCGGGCCGGCTTATTATTTTCTGCTGATGGAGGCGATGGAAAAAGCGGCGCTGGAACTTGGCCTTAGCGAGCACACGGCGCGGCTGCTGATACAGCAGACCGCGCTCGGCGCCGCCAAGATCGCGTTGGAATCGGCCGAATCGCCGGCCGAACTGCGGGCCCGGGTAACCTCGCCGGGGGGCACGACGCAACAAGCCATCGCCACTTTCGAACAAGGTGGATTCGTGCAGCTGGTATCGAAAGCGATGCACGCGGCGCGCGACAGAGCGGTCGAAATGTCCAAAGAACTGGGGGAGAAATAATGGATTCTACATACATGACCGATCCGTTGATTTTTTTGATCGATACGCTGTTTTCCTTGTATATCCTGGCGGTGGTGTTGCGTTTTCTACTGCAGTGGACCAATGCCGATTTCTACAATCCGGTTTCCCAGCTTTTGGTGAAAGTGACGCATCCGCCGCTGAAGGTATTGCGGCGCTATGTTCCAGCGGTCGGCAGGATAGACAGCTCGTCGCTGCTATTGGCCGTTTTGCTGCAAATGGTGGCCGATTTTTCCATTCTTGCAATCAAGGGACTGATGATTAGCTTCCCGGCCTTGATGATCCTGTCGTTGACCCAATTGATCTCGTTAGTGATCAATGTTTTTATCTTCGCGATCATCGCCCGCGCGATCCTGAGCTGGATCGACCCGGGCCATTACAACGTGGCGTCCTCGATCCTGTATTGTTTGACCGAACCGGTGCTGAATCTGTGCCGCAGAATCGTGCCGGATCTGGGCGGCATCGATTTGTCGCCGCTGGTGGGTTTGGTGTTGTTGCAGTTGGCGAAAATGATGATATTGCCGCCGTTACAGCAATTGGCGAGCCTGATCGGTTAATAGCGGCCGGCACCAACGGGATGCATTTATTGGCTATACTTGCTGATGCCGGTCCAATGAATATGTCGCTTACCTCTGCTAAATGCTGAAAATTCGATCTTTAAAACCCATTGTGCTCTTGTTCCTGTTCCTGCTGTTGGGGATACAGAATGCCTACGCAAAAAAAATGTACCGTTGGGAGGATGAAAGCGGACGGGTGATTTTTTCGGACCAGGTCCCGCCCGATCAAATTCAACACAAACGGGAGCAGTTGAACGAGGAAGCCAGGGTCGTCGATGTGGTCGAGGAAGCCAAGACCAAAGAGCAGATCGAATTGGAAAAAAGACTGGAAGCGCTGCGCGACGAACAGGAAAAAATCATCGCCAAGCAAAAATCGCACGATAGAGTGCTGTTAAGCACCTTCCGCAACGTCGACGATATGAAATTGGCGTTGAAAGGCAAGATGGCGGCGCTGGATGCCCAGCGTAAGGTGGCCGAAGGGAATCAACTGCGTTTGGAACTGCAACTGGACCAGCAACAAAAACAGGCCGCCTCTTTCGAACGAAACGGACGTAAAGTGCCGGAAAAATTGCTGGCCGACATCACGGCGACCAAGGAGCAGATCGACACCGTAAAGATCGAAATCGCGCGCCATCTCGAAAAAAGAAGGTCGGTCAGGAAGGAGTTCGAAACCGATATTCAACGTTTTATCTTTCTGACCGAATCAAAGGCGGAGTCGAGCCTGTTGAGCGATAAAAGCGCCGAAGAGAAAGCCGCCAACGAACTGGGGTTGTTCATCTGCGATAATCCTTCGCAATGCGACCGGGCCTGGGAGCAGGCGCGGCTTTTTGTTACCAAATATGCGACGACGGCGGGGGATATCGATACCGACAAACTGATTATGCGGGCGCCGCCGAAGAACGACGACGATCTCAGCTTGTCGGTTTCCCGGATGGATGTGGGAGAAAACCGCCAGCAAATTTTTCTCGATATCCGGTGCCGTCACTCGACGATCGGCGTCGAGTTATGCGCCGGGCCAAAGGTTAAGCGGATCAGGCAGTCGTTCAGCGGCTTCATCCGCTCTGGCCTAGCGCCTGAGGAGTAGCGTTCCGACTCCCTGGTCGGTAAACAGTTCCAATAACACCGCGTGGTCGACCCGGCCGTCTATGATGTGCACGCTATTGACGCCGCCTTTCAAGGCGTCGGTCGCGCAGCGGGTCTTGGGGATCATGCCTCCGGATATCGTGCCGTCGGCGATCAATGCGTCGATGTCGAGCAACGACAGGCCGGTCAACAAATTGTTTTGTTTGTCCAGAATGCCCGGGGTATTGGTAAGCAACATCAGCTTTTCCGCCTTCAATACTTCGGCGACTTTTCCCGCCACTAGGTCGGCGTTGATATTGTAGGAATGGCCGTCCTTGCCGACCCCGATCGGCGCGATTACCGGAATGAAATCGCTGTGTCCCAACATATCGACCACGGCCGGGTCGATGCTGCTGACCTCGCCGACATGGCCGAGATCGATGAGCTCGGTAGCGTCGGTGTCGGGCGATGCCTTGTGAAAATTGATCTTGCGCGCGTGGATGAAGTTGCCGTCCTTGCCGGTCAGGCCGACTGCCTTGCCGCCGTGCATGTTGATCAGGTTGACGATTTGTTTATTGACCAGGCCGCCCAGCACCATTTCCACGACGTCCATCGTTTCGCTGTCGGTGACGCGCATGCCGTCGACGAATTCGGTTGACTTGCCGATTTTTTGCAATAACTGGCCGATTTGCGGCCCTCCGCCGTGGACTACGATGGGATTGATGCCGACCAGCTTCATCAAGACAATGTCGCGTGCGAAACTGTGCTTCAGTTCCTCGTCGATCATGGCATTACCGCCGAACTTGATGACGACGGTCTTATCCTTGAACTTTTGAATATAGGGCAAGGCTTCGATCAGGACATGGGCGATTTGGTGGGCTGTCTTGTTTTTCATGGCGGGTCTCGGTCAACAGTCGAAGACGAAAGAGGATGCATTGTAAAGTAGGGCGGAGGCTTTTTGAAGCCTTATTCCGGCACGGTGTCGAAACACGGGCGGCAGGCTGAACGACGTCGTCGTCGTTATGGGTGTTTGAGGGAATTCCGCAGCGATGCATCGGGACGCCTTGGTCCTGTTGCCGACACCGATTCGGTTACCATTGCCTCGGCAAAGGTCGGCTGCGGGCGGGGCTTCGATATGCCGTTTTCCGTCGTTGCGGTTGCCTTAGAACGGGAGGTTCAAATCCGGCTTGACACTCAGCAACAGTTGTTTGAATCGTTCCTGTATCCGGCGCAAAGCCTGTTGATTGTCCGCTTCGAAGCGGAGCACCAAGGACGGCGTGGTATTGGAGGCCCTGATCAAGCCAAAGCCGTCGTCGAAATCGACGCGTACGCCGTCGATGTTTAGGATGTTGCCATCGGGGAAATGGGCGACGCTGGCCACCTGTTCGACGAACGCTACGTTTTCGCCTTCCTCCATAGCCACGTTCAATTCCGGCGTATTTACGCTATCGGGCAGCGCAGCGAAAACCTCGCTGCTGGAGCGGGTATCGGCCGAGAGAATTTCGATCATCCGCGAGGCGGCGTAAAGACCGTCGTCGAACCCGAACCAGCGATCATTGAAAAAGATATGGCCGCTCATTTCGCCGGCTAGCGAGGCGCCGGTTTCTTTTAGTTTTGCCTTGATCAGCGAATGTCCGGTTTTCCACATCAGAGGCCTGCCGCCGTATTTGATGATTTGGTCTCCCAGATGACGCGTGCATTTGACGTCGAAAATAACTTCAGTGGCGGGCTTTGCGGCCAATACATCCTTGGCGAACAACATCATTTGCCGGTCCGGCCAGATGATGTTGCCGTCCGAATCCACAACCCCCAAACGGTCGCCGTCGCCGTCCAGGGCGATACCGACATCGGCCTGATGCTGTTTGACCGCGGTGATTAGGTCCTGCATATTTTCTGGTTTGCCGGGGTCGGGGTGATGATTCGGAAAGTTGCCGTCCACTTCGCAATGCAATTCGATCAATTCGCAACCTAAGGTCTTTAGCAGGATCGGCGCCAATTCTCCGGCCGCGCCGTTGCCGCAATCGAGCACCACTTTCATCGGCCGCACGATATGAATGTCTTCGGAAATTATTCCGATGTATTCGTTGGTGAACAGGCTGTTCTGTTCGACCGAGCCGCTTGGCCCCTTTGCGAAGTCCGAGTTGTCGATACGATGTTTCAGCTGCTGGATGCGTTTGCCGGCCAGCGTTTCGTCCTTGAGCACCATTTTGACGCCGTTGTAATCGGCCGGATTATGGCTGCCGGTGACCATTGCGCCGCTGCGCCCCGCGCTGTGATGGGCGACGAAGTATAACACCGGCGTCGGTATCATCCCGATATCGAGCACATCGAGACCGGTCGTCGTGATGCCTTGCATCAGCGAGGCGGCCAGGGCGGGGCTGGACTTGCGACCGTCTCTGCCGACGACCAGCGTCTTGACGCCCAATTCTTTGGCTTCGCTGGCCAGGGCCTGGCCGATTCTAAACATCATATCCGGCGTCAGCGATTTGTCGACAACGCCGCGGATGTCGTAAGCCCTGAATATCTCGTCGCTGTCGGGCTTGTGTCTGAGTACGGAGGGAGTCACTGCCACAGGAGGCGGCTCGTCGGCGGGGTGCAGCGACACGGGTTCGCCGGTTTCAAGAGGCGCCGTTTCGCTAGCGGCGGTTTGCACCGGAGAAGTATCGAGAAAACTGGTGTCGAGCCCGTCGTCGAAGAACTGGTCCTCAAATTCCGCCTTGGACTCAGGCTCGCTGTCGCCTTGCTGGTCGAGAACGCGCTTATATTGAACCAGCGTGGAAATGATCGTTTTCATCTCCTGCAATTGCACCGGGTAATTTCCGGCGATTTTTCCTCTGACCAGATCCTTGGTGACCTTGATGACGCTGGCCTGATCGTGGTGTAAATATTCGGCCAGTTTCCGGTAACCGATGAAAAACGCTAGGCAGGCCGACAGTCCGCATAAGCCGACGATGGCTAGGATCAATATCGATTCCGAGACGCCGACTTGCTGTTGCGGCCAGAACGTAATGATCCAGGCCGAATTCGGAATGCGCAATTCATAGGATTTGGCCGTCCCGTCCTGTACTGCGCCGGCGCTGCTCAGCACGGTATTCTGTTGTTTGATTTCGATTCTGCCTTCGGAAATATCGGTACCAACGACTGCTTTGTTGATGAAGTCGTACTGCAGACTGGCCAGTATAACCCCGAGGGCTTGGCCGTCCTTGTTGACCGCACTGGTGATGGCCAGATGGCGCTGTTCGCCTTCGCCCTGGACGACCGGAAGCTGTTTATTGTTGAGCGTGGCTTGAGCCATTTCCAGATCGGCGAAGCCCATGTGCGGTATTGCCGATTGATCCGTTTCATTGACGTTGGCGGGCAGTAAGCGCAGTTTCAGAACCTCGGGTACCAGCGCTCCGAGCCTTTCGGCCAGCAGGCGCATCTCGTTGTAGTTGCCCTGCTCGAATGCGGCAACGACTTCCGGCATTTGCGCCAGCTTGTCGACACTGTTTTGTAGCTGCTCTAAGTGGTCGGAGACGGTCTGCGATACACCGTTGGCCATAGCGTTGGCGGTCTTCAGTTGCGCACGCTGGATATCCGGCAGCGAGAACCAGTAGGCGCCGTAACCTGCCAGAACGATTAAAATCACCGCGAGCACGGATAGTAGCGTGAAGATGCGGGCCATCGGTTATTTCTCCTTGAAAAAATGCAGTTTAGTGGCGTCCGGTGTGACCGAAACCGCCGCCGCCGCGATGGGTTTGATCGAATTCTTCGACGCATTCCAATTGCGCCTGTACCACGGGCACAAAAACCATTTGCGCGATACGTTCGCCGACGGCAATCGTGAAAGGGCTGTCGCCGCGATTCCAGCAGGAAACGAAGACCTGCCCCTGGTAATCGGAGTCGATCAGTCCGACCAGGTTGCCCAGAACAATGCCGTGCTTGTGGCCTAAACCGGAGCGGGGCAACAAGACGGCTGCCAGGTCCGGTTCGTCGATGTGGATGGCGAAGCCGGTCGGAATCAGTTGTGTCTCGCCGGGTGCCAGAGTCATAGGCTGGTCGAGACAGGCCCTAAGATCCATTCCCGCGGAACCGGAGGTCGCATATTCGGGCATGGGAATATCGGTTCCGAGGCGGCGGTCCAAAATTTTAAGCTGAATCTTTTTCATTTATTCGTTCGGCGATTATCTCGATCAGTTGTTCGGCCAAGCGCTGTTTGTCGGTCATGGCAAGCTCTTTTTCTCCACCGCGCCAGAATATTTTCAATGCGTTGAGATCGCTATCGAAACCACCCTGGTGTCGGCCAACCCAATTGGCGGCGATCATATCCAAGTTCTTGCTTCGCATTTTGTCTTGCGCATAGTTTTCCAAATCGTCGGTTTCGGCGGCAAAGCCGACCACGAACGGTTTGTTGTCGAGCCTGGCGACCGTTGCCACTATATCGGGGTTGCGCTGCAGCGCGATGACACCGGTTTCGCCCTGCTTTTTGATTTTCTTTCCTTGGACCACTGCAGGGCGGTAATCGGCAACGGCCGCCGCCCCGATATAGATGTCGAAGTTCGGCGCCCGGGGAACGATGGCATCGTACATTTGTTGGGCGCTTTCCACCCAAACGACTTCCATGCCTTCGGGCGCGGGCAGGTTTACCGGGCCGCTGACAAGCGTGACCAGTGCACCGGCTTGCCGGGCGGCTTCAGCTATAGCATAGCCCATTTTGCCGGAACTGCGATTGGTGATGTAGCGGACCGGGTCCAAAGCTTCACGGGTGGGACCGGCACTGATCAATACCTTTTTGTTCAACAGCGACTTACTACGGCCAGAGCCCAACAGCGTGGCACAAATGGCTTCCGGGTCGGACATGCGTCCGGGACCGGTTTCTCCACAAGCTTGGTCTCCGCATTCCGGGCCGATGATGTGTACGCCGTGGGTGCGCAACAGGGCGATGTTGCCTTGGGTGACCGGTTTACGCCACATCGCCTGGTTCATCGCCGGCGCGATATGGATCGGGCATTCGGCCGCCAGATAAAGGGTCGATAGCAAATCGTCGGCCAGGCCGTGGCTGAATTTGGCGATCATGTTGGCGGTCGCCGGGGCGATGAGAACGGCATCGGCCCAGCGCGTCAGATTGATATGGCCCATTGCGTTTTCCTGGTCGGCGTCCAGTAACCGCCTGTGGACCTGATTGCCGCTCAAGGCTTGAAAAGTCAACGGCGTGACGAAGCGTTCGGCCGATTCGGTCATCGCCACGCGCACCTCGATACCGCGTTTTCGTAACAGGCGGACCAGTTCGGCCGATTTATAGGCGGCTATACCGCCGCAGACGCCCAGTAGGATTCGGTTAATGATGGCTTCCCTTTAATATTAAGATAACGGCAAGAATGGCGATTAATTTGTTAGTGGATAACTAACTGTTTATTATGGCAAACCGAAAGCGATTCTTCTATGCTTTCTTGATTAAAAACAAAAACCTCGTTGTTCCGCGGACGGCATCGTTGGCACGGTACATGGTCTCCTGCTCGCATCAGCAGCGTCACACGAGCTAATCGGGCTTCGAACCTTCGAGGGCGGCGAAAAAAACGTGCGTTGCGGCTAATTATAAAAGTTAGACTGTTGTCGTGCTGCACCTGACCACGGGAGATGAACGATGGGGATTAAGGACTGGCCGGCGGAAGAACGGCCGCGGGAGAAATTATTGCGGAAAGGCGCCGGCTCGCTGACCGACGCCGAATTGCTGGCGATTTTTTTACGCACCGGGACGCGGGGCAAATCGGCGGTCGATCTGGCCCGCGAATTGTTGAGCGATTTCGGTTCGTTGAAAGCCCTACTGGAAGCCGATCAGCCGCGTTTTTGCCGGGCTAACGGTTTGGGCGTGGCTAAATACGTTCAATTACAGGCAGTGCTGGAAATGGCAGGGCGCCATTTCGAGGAGATTCTGCAGCGGGGGGACGCCCTGACCAGTCCCGATATTACGCGCGCGTACTTGAGCGCGCAATTACGGGGCTACAGTCATGAAGTGTTCGCCTGTTTATTTCTGGACAGTCAGCATCGGGTGTTGCGCTTCGAAGAGCTGTTCCGCGGGACGATAGACGGCGCGAGCGTGTATCCCCGGGAAGTCGCCAAGAAGGCATTGGCGCATGACGCCGCCGCGGTGATTTTCGCCCACAATCATCCTTCCGGGGTGTCCGAACCCAGTCAGGCCGATCGCCAGATTACCGATAAACTGAAGCAGGCGCTGGCCCTGTTCAACATAACGGTACTCGATCATTTCGTGGTCGGCGACGGCGTACCTTACTCGTTCGCCGAGCATGGTCTGCTCTAATCCGGTTCGACCGGGCGGGAATTGAGTTGTTCAGTCTTGCGTCAGCCGGATCTCCGCCTCACGGTATTTGGCCGCACAACGCTCGGCGACTTCCGGCGGCAGGGACGGGCCCGGAGCGGTCTTGTTCCAGTCCAACGATTCGAGATAGTCCCTAAGGTATTGTTTGTCGAAGCTGGGCGGACTGATGCCGATCCGGTATTGGTCGGCGGGCCAGAATCTCGACGAGTCCGGAGTCAATACCTCGTCGATTAGATACAAGGTTCCGTCCTTATCGAGGCCGAATTCGAACTTGGTGTCGGCGATAATGATACCCCGCTTTTTGGCATAAGCAGCCGCTTCCGTGTAAATCTTAAGACTCGCGGCGCGCACTTGTCCGGCTATTTCCCGGCCCAGCAGCGGGATGGTGTCGTCGAACGTAATATTGATATCATGGTCGCCGACTTCGGCCTTGGTCGAAGGCGTGTAGATAGGTTCCGGCAGTTGGGAAGCTTGCTGCAGGCCATCGGGCAGACGAATGCCGCCGACCGTACCGGTTTGCAGATAGTCCTTCCAACCGGATCCGATCAGATAGCCACGCACGATCGCTTCCACCGGCAGCGGCTGCAGGCGTTTCACGATATTGGCCCGGCACGCCACCTGCGATCGCTCTACGGGGTCGGGGACGATCTGTTCCAGCGTCAGATCGGTGGCGAGGTGATTGGGCATGATTTCCCGCATCTTATTGAACCAGAAATTAGATACGCTGGTCAGCACCCTGCCTTTGCCGGGTATCGGGTCCGGCAGCACGACGTCGAACGCCGACATTCTATCGGTGGTGACGATTAACAGGTGTTGCTCATCGATTTCATAAATATCGCGGACTTTGCCGCGAGCCAGCAGTTTTAAATTGGAAATGGAAGATTCGTAAAGTGCCGCGGGAACATTCATAATAGGGGTTCGGTAAAATTTTCAAGTCGCCATTTTATCATTTAACGATAGGAATCATAGCACTATGAGTTGGTTGGGAAAGGTTGTCGGCGGTGCCTTCGGCTTTTTGTTGGGAGGGCCATTGGGTGCGATATTGGGAGCCTCGGTGGGCCATCAGTTCGATACCGGAATTGATGGGTTGGATGTCGACGAAAGTCTCGACCCCGGCGAACAGCACCGGGTGCAAATGGCTTTTTTCACCGCCGCCTTTTCGGTTATGGGCCATCTGGCTAAGGCCGACGGACGGGTCTCCGAAGCGGAAATCAGTTTGGCCAAGCGAATCATGGACGAAATGAGGTTGTCGGGGGAAATGCGCAATACCGCAATCAATTTGTTCCAGCAAGGCAAACATCCGGATTTTCCTTTGTATGACGTGTTGGCGCAATTCCGCAGGGAGTGTCATCGGCGCACGCAGCTCATTCGTATGTTCATGGAAATTCAGATCCAGGCGGCCTATGCCGACGGCCGCCTGGAACGAGCGGAAGAAGCGGTGTTGCTCAATATTTGCGCCCATTTGCACGTTTCGCGTTTCGAATACGAAGGGATGAAACTGCAGTTTCAGGCACAGCAGCGTTTTTATCACCGCGGAAGCGGTTATCGGGAAACGGCAAGAGGGACAAGAAATGCGTTGGAAGATGCGTACGCGGTATTGGGAGTCAAGCCGACGGCTGGCGACGCCGAGGTCAAAAAGGCATACCGCCGTTTAATGGGGCAGCATCACCCCGACAAGCTGGTTGCCAAAGGCTTGCCTGAAGAAATGATGGTGTTGGCGAAGGAGAAGACGCAACAGATTCGCAAGGCTTACGAGACAGTAAAGGCGGCTCGCGGGAATTAATCGAGGTCCCTTGTTGTTGGTTACACGGTCTATCAGTCGGATGCGGGTCCGATTCCGCGGGGAAATGAGATGAGACTGGCAACGTGTGTTGGGTTAACAGGCCGGGGAAGGGTGGCGCGGCGCTACGCCGATTCTGAAGAATCTTGGCCAACCAAGGCGAATCCGTGTTGCCGGGAGCGAGTGGTTTATGATCGGTTGAAATAAACCCTATTAAAAGAGATAAAATTCACTATATTATTTAATCTAAGGTATCGCGTTTCGGCAGCGATTTGTTGTTCTGTTCTACCTTTCATACATCGCTGGAATAATGGAATGTCGTTGCGACGCGATCGCGCACTCCGGAGTGCGTACTTTTTGAGGGGCGTTGGCAAAAATTGGCGAGGATGCATTTTGGTGGGGATAATAAAATCAAGTAGATGGATTTCAGCTCTCCGGCGGCGGATGTTTGTTACAGGTCAATGTTTCATATGTCGTAAATAATAATAACAAAACTATATAACGAAAATGAATCTAATCGCTTTTTTGATAAAACTGTTTGGTTACAAGAGAAAAGATAAATTGCGACCGAATGAAGATTTGATATCCAGGCCTGATAAGGTTGCAGTTAATGCTAAGGATTTGACAATCGGCATGTATGTCACGGAATTGGACCGGCCTTGGCTTGAAACGTCCTTCAAATTTCAAGGTTTCGAGATAACCGGCGATAAGGAGCTGCAGGAAATACGGAGGGTGTGCGATTTTGTTTACGTCGATGTTACCAGGCAGGTGGCCAAAAAAGATACGGCGAAAGCCGATTCTCAAACCGTAGGGTTTAGCGAGATAGCGTTGCAACGCCCGCCTCCCAGGAAGATTTCGAGCATAGACCAGGAAATTGATCGGGCCGATAACCTTTACAAGGAAGCCGGTGATTTGGTCAAGGAGTTCATGGAAAAAACCGCGAACGGGCAGGTGATCGATGTGAAGGTTGCCAAAGAGGTCGTTGCCGAATGCGTCAATTCCATTCTGCATTCACCGGATGCGACCTTGTGGTTGTCCCAGTTGAAAAATAAAGACGAGTATACGTCGCAACATAGTTTGAACGTGTGTGCATTGTCAATAATACTCGGGAGGCATATCAATCTGTCGGTCAAGCAACTGAACGAAGTGGGACTTTGCGGAATGATGCACGACATGGGGAAAATGTTGGTTCCGAACGAAATACTGAACAAGCCGGGCAAATTGGATCAAGAGGAGTTGATCGTAATGCAAAATCATACCTCGCTGGGCTTCGAATTATTGAAATCGAGCCCCAACATGTATTTAGGGGCGATAGAAACGGCTTATACCCATCATGAACGGCTGGACGGGCGAGGTTATCCGCGGGGAGTCGCGGGGAACATGATCGGCAATTACACCCGGATTGTGACGATAGCGGATATGTACGATGCGATGACCAGCGACAGAGTTTACAAGAAAGGTATGAATCACCTCGAGGCCATCAATATCATGAGCCAGGACAAGGGGCACCTGGATCCGAATCTGGTCACGAAATTTATCGAAAGTATCGGGGTTTATCCGCCGGGAACGATGGTCGAGCTTAATTCGGGCGAGATTGCCATTGTCGTGGAGGTCAACAACCTATCGAAATTAAGGCCGAAAATCATCCTCTTGACCGACAGGGGAAAACATAAAATACCGGAAAAAACGCTCGATTTGAACGAAATGAGATTGAACGCGGACAACCAGGTATTTACGATCAAAAGGACGATACGGCCATCCGACTACGGCATCGATGGTACCGAATACTATCAAAGAGGGTTTCTGCAAAAAGGCTTTTCGTCGGACTGAGCGTTTTCGGCGACGATTCGAACGCCGCCTGAGGGTGAGCGCAAGGCGCGCCGCAATCGATCGTCCCCGACTGCCGAAACAAGCCAATTAAGCTATGGCGAATTATGGAAGCCAAAAAGTCGCCCAAACGATCTATTACCGACGGTTCCTGATCCTCGCCGAAAATGGCGAGGCTTCAACACCGGTGTTTTTGTTAAGACGCATGCTTATTTCGCAGATAGCCCAATCGTCATTGGGCCGGCGGTGCGTCGAAACCGGATGCGTATTTAATAAATGCTGCCTCCGGGTTCTTCCTCGTTTTCGGCCAATGTCATTCCGTCTTCGCCGTCCAGGGTTCCGGCGTTTTCCGCACCCAGTTTGATCATCAGGCGCACTTCGTTTCTGGAGTCGGCCGCATTGAGCGCATCTTCGTAACTGATTTTGCCGGCGGTGTAGAGATCGTACAGGGCTTGATCGAAAGTTTGCATGCCGTGTTCGCGTGAGTTCTTCATCAGTTCCTTTAATTTATGCACTTCGCCTTTGCGGATCATGTCCGATACCAGCGGCGTATTCAACAGGATTTCAATGGCCGGATAGCGCCCCTTACCGTCGGCGCGTTTGATCAATTGCTGAGCGACTATGCCGCGCAGATTCAGCGATAAATCCATGAACAACTGGCCGTGCATCTCTTCGGGAAAGAAGTGTAGAATCCGGTCGATCGCTTGGTTGGCGTTGTTGGCGTGCAGGGTGCATAGGCACAAGTGACCGGTTTCCGCGAATGTGATGGCGTGTTGCATGGTTTCTCGGGTACGCACCTCGCCGATCAGGATGACGTCGGGTGCCTGGCGGAGAGTATTTTTCAAGGCCACTTCATAAGACTCGGTGTCGAGGCCGACCTCCCGCTGGGTGATGATGCAGCCCAGATGAGGGTGGGTAAATTCGATCGGATCCTCGATCGTAATGATATGGCCGCTGGAATTTTCGTTGCGATGCTTGATCAGCGCCGCCAACGAAGTCGACTTACCGGTACCGGTGGCGCCGACGAAGATCACCAAGCCCCGTTTGTACATGATCAGGTCTTTCAGTACCGGCGGTAGATGCAGGCTGTCCGCATCGGGCACTTCTGACTCGATGCGGCGCAACACCATGCCGGCGGCATCGCGTTGGGTAAACGCGCTGACCCGGAAGCGGCCCAATTTGGGAACGCTCAAGGCAAACTGGCATTCCTTGGTGTTCTCGAATTCGTCGCGCTGGCGCTGTTCCATGATGCTCAACACAATCTTGCGCGCCTGTTCGGCGGTCAAAGGCGATTTCGACACGTCGGTCACCTTGCCGTCGATTTTCATCGCCGGCGGTTTGCCCGCAGTGATGAAAAGGTCGGAAGCCTTCTTCTGGACCATCAGGGTCAGCAGCGCAGTAAAATCCATCGTATTCTCCGGGTCGTTTTCGTTAACGGAACATGTCTTTGTTGACGGCCTTCACCATCGCGGTTTTCGACAATATCATCCCCTTGTCGACCAGTTCTTTAAGGTTTTGATCCAGCGTTTGCATGCCTTCCTTGCGGCCGGTTTGAATCGCCGAATACATTTGCGCGACCTTGGCTTCCCGGATCAGGTTGCGGATTGCGGCGGTGCCGACCATGATCTCGTGGGCGGCGATCCGGCCTCCGCCGACTTTCTTCAACAGGGTTTGCGAGATTACCGCCTGCAAAGATTCCGACAGCATGGCGCGGATCATGTCTTTTTCGGCGGCCGGAAAGACGTCGATGATGCGGTCGATGGTTTTGGCGGCCGACGTGGTATGCAGCGTGCCGAACACCAAGTGGCCGGTTTCCGCGGCGGTCAACGCCAGACGGATCGTTTCCAAGTCCCGCATTTCGCCGACCAGGATGATATCGGGATCTTCCCGTAAGGCAGAGCGCAACGCTTCGTTAAAGCCCAGCGTGTCGCGGTGCACTTCGCGTTGGTTGATCAGCGATTTTTGGCTTTCGTGAACGAATTCGATAGGGTCCTCGACGGTCAGGATATGGGCGTATTCGGAGGTGTTGATATGGTTGATCATCGCCGCCAGCGTAGTCGACTTACCGGACCCGGTCGGCCCGGTGACCAGAATCAGCCCTCGGGGTTTTTTACAGACTTCGGCAAAAAATTTCGGCGCATTCAGGTCCTCCAGAGTCAGCACTTTAGAGGGAATCGTCCTAAACACCGCCGCCGCGCCGCGGTCCTGGTTGAAGGCGTTGACCCGGAAACGGGCGACGTTCGGTAGCGCGAAGGAAAAGTCGGTTTCCAAAAATTCCTCGTAATCGCGGCGCTGTTTGTCGTTCATGATGTCGTAAATCAACGCATGAACCTCTTTGTGTTCGAGCGCCGGGATGTTGATGCGGCGAATATCGCCGTCTACCCGAATCATCGGCGGTAACCCGGCCGAAAGATGTAAGTCGGATGCGTTGTTTTTTACCGAAAAGGCCAATAGTTCAGCGATGTCCATACGAGTCCCCGCGCTAAGAAGATGAGTGTCGTTTGTCTAGTTGTCTAGGAAGCCGCAAAGCTCCGAATGCGGCCTTTCGTCGATTGATTGATCGAGTCACGAAGCGAAAGGAATTTTTTTCGCCCGCTGTCGAGAACGGTATCGATTTATAAAAATAGTTCAGATGTTTCAATTTTTGAAGCGCTATTGTTTAATAGCCGAACCTGTTCACAATCGAAGTATCAATGACGAGGATTCAACAAAATCTGGACCGGGTACGCTCGCAGATTCTACACGCCGAGTTGGCGGCCGGTCGGGCAAGAGGCAGCGTGCGTTTACTGGCGGTCAGCAAAACCAAACCGGCGAGCGATCTTGCGGAGGCTTATCAGGCCGGGCAAAGGCATTTCGGGGAAAGTTACGTTCAAGAAGCGCTGGTCAAACAACGGGCGTTGGCCGGTTTCGCCATTACCTGGCATTTCATCGGACCGATTCAATCGAATAAGACCAAGCAAATCGCCGGGCATTTCGACTGGGTGCACAGCGTCGACCGCTTTCGGATCGCCAAGCGCCTGAGCGATCAGCGGCCTGGGTATTTGCCGCCGCTGAATATTTGCCTGCAGGTCAATATCAGCGGCGAGGAGAGCAAATCCGGCATCAAGCCGGAGCAATTGGAGGCGCTGGTTAGCGAGGTCGCCGCCCTGCCGAATCTGCGGTTGCGGGGCGTCATGGCGATCCCCGAGCCGGAGACCGACTATCAGCGGCAATGTCGGCCATACCGGGCATTGAACGAGGCTGTCGAACGGTTGGCTTGGCCCGGATTCGACACTTTCTCCTTCGGTATGAGCGAGGACCTCAAAGCGGCGATTGCGGAAGGTTCGACCATAGTGAGGATAGGCAGTGCGATATTTGGAGCCAGGACGTATTGACGATTGCCGTCACGCTGATTTGGGTCGATAGCAGTTTGACGCCCATCAGCAATAACAGAACGGAGATTACCGGCCTCAGGACTCGATCGGGCAGTTTCTTTCCCAGCAAGCTGCCGAGATAGATGGCGGGAAGACCGCCGGTTAGCAGACCGAGCAA